>DASVEC010000257.1:0-16630 GCA_036380755.1 Iamia sp.
GTCCGGTCGTCGTCGCTGTTGGCGACCCGGAAGCGCAGGTCGAGGAGGCGGCGGCGGACGGCCGTGGTCTGGTCGTAGAGCACGTCCTTCACCGCCAGCAGCGTGAGGCCCTCGCCCAGGACGGGCCACCGCACCCGCAGCCGCGGGGTCACCTGCGCACCGGCCGAGGCGTTGGCCACGATGAGCTGCCGGGCGGTGTGGGGCGGCGGCACCGGCGCCCCCTCGTCGGCTCCACCCCGGCTCCCGCCCCCGGCCCACTGGTCGCCCATGTTGTCGTAGACGCCGCCATCGCTGAGCAGGAGCGAGCGCACGATCGGGTGCTCGCGGGAGAAGCCGAACCGGGAGACGGGGAACCGGACCGCGCTGAACGCCCCCGGCAGGGCCGCCGACGCCTGGACCGCGGCGCCCAGCGGCAGGGAGCCCGGCGTCCCCCACCCCAACCGGTACGACGTCACGAAGCGGGGCGAGAAGTAGACCAGCTCGTGGGTCTGGAGGTCGGTGGCGCAGACGACGTGGTCGACCGTGGTGTGGACGTCGGCCAGCGGGCGGCGCCGGAACAGCGTCCGCTCGAACGCCTGCCGCCCCACCCAGCTGCGCTGCTGGGCCAGCCAGCCGTCGACCAGCAACGTGACGGCCCAGATCAGCCAGCCCCAGGCCGCCCCGTGCCGCCAGGTGAGGATGCCGGCGACGATCGGGAGCAGCAGCACGAGGGCGCAGAAGGCCCACGTCAGCGGGGCGGCCCACAGCGTCCCCCGCCGGGCGACCTGGTGGGCGAGGTCGCGGGCGTGGACCCGCACCTCCTCGGGGGCCGCCGTCGTCAGGTCGCAGTGCAGGCCGATGTAGCCGTTGGTGAGCGACCCGCCCGAGATCGAGGCGATCGACCCCAGCCGGGGTCCCTGGCCGGCGTCGACCAGGTAGAGCAGGGCGCCCAGCCCGAACAGCGTCGCCCGGTGCCCGCCGCCCGACAGCGCCAGCGCCAGCGGCCTCTCGACGGTCTCGGGTGCCTGTCCCTCCACCCGGCGCATGGTGTCACATCGTCAGACGATGGAGGTGGGAAGGGCGGCCTCGGCCTCGTCGAGGAGGGTGGTGAGGCTCGACCGCTCGGGGCGGTCGGGGTCGGGGGCGACGAGGACCAGCGGGACCCCGAAGCGCTCGGCGTCGGGCCGGGCCCGCTCGATGGGCTGCAGGCCCTCGGGGGCCGAGAAGGCCCGGACGACGAGCGGGGCGTCGGCGGCCGCGGCGGCACCCTCGATGGTGGCGAGGCCGGCCTCCTCGATCCGGCCGGGCCGGTCGAGCCGGGCCAGGCGGTCGAGCGTGTCGCGGTAGGGCCGGGCTGCCTTCGCCTTCGGGCCCACGCCGACGACGATCGGACCGGTGCTGCCGCCGAGGGCGAAGCGGGCCGCGGCCTCGAGGGCGGCCTCGCCCGGCAGGCCCTCGCCCGCCTCGAGCACCGGAGCCCCCGTCCGCGCCGGGGCGTCGAGGCGGGGGCGGGGGGCGACCACGACGTAGATGTCGGCCGGGCTGCCGGCGATGAGCCCGTCGACGATCTCGACCCACTCGGGATCGTCACGGCGATCGCCGACGACGAGGGCGTGGGCGCCCAGCTCCTGGGCCTCGGCCGCGATGTCGGCGGCCAGGTCGGTGCTGCGCTTCGACACCGACACGGCCGACACGCCCTCGGCCTGGACGATCTCCTCCAGGCCCCGCAGCGAGTCGAGCTCCGAGGCGATGGCGTCGAGGACGCTGAACATCCCCTTGGTCTCGAGCTCGGGCTGCTTCTCGAACGAGGCCAGCACGACCTCCGACGGCTGCTGTGACGCGGCCAGCTCGGCCGCCACCTCGACGAGGGGGCGGGCCGTGGCCGGGTCGTCGATGGCGACGAGCACCCGGTAGAGCACCGTGGATCCCAGCTCGGCCCGCTCGGCCTCGGTCAGATCCCGATCGACGAGGCGGGCGGCGTAGGCCTGGGCCGCGGTCTTGGAGTCGGCGCCCTCGTCGGGCAGCTCCTCCTCGTCGGTCATGTCCTTGCGGAGCGGGCCGAGGGCCCGCACCATCATCGGCCCGGCGAGGATCGACGTGGCGATGGCCATGACCACGAGGGCGACGAAGACCTCGTCGTCGATGATCCCGGCCTGGAGACCCGTGGCGGCGAGGATGATGCCGGTGGCGCCCCGGGCGTTGAGGCCCCAGGCCATCGCCCACGCCTCCCGCCCGATGGGCAGGCCCGCGGCCTTCACCCCGACGAGCACCGAGACCAGCTTGGAGATCAGGGCGAAGACCACCACGGTCAGCACGAGCACGGGGTCGAACGCCTCGATGAAGTCCGTCCTCAGCGCCATCGACACGAAGAAGAGGGGGGCGAAGAAGCCGATCGAGACGTGGACCAGCGACTTGTGGCCCGTCGCCCCCTCGCCGGCGGCGACCCCGCTGAAAGCCACGCCGGCGAGGAAGGCGCCGAGGAACGCCTGCACGCCGATGGCCTCGCTCACCGCCGACACGGCGATCACGGTCACCGACGCCACGACCACGTAGCCGTTGGGCCAGGCCAGGTGACGGCGGGCGAGCGACACCATGTGGGGGGCGAGCCAGCGGATGCCGCCGAGGACCACGATGAACAGCAGGGCGACGAGCAGGAGGTCGACGCCGAGGCCCCGGTCCGAGCTCGATGCCGCCCCCGTGGAGACCGACCCCAGGATGATGGCGTAGAGGGTCCAGTTGACGAGGTCGTCGACCACCGTCGCCGTCATCATCACCGTGGCGATCCGGCTCTTCATCAGCCCGAGGTCGATCAGGATGCGGGCCAGGACCGGGTTGGCCGAGTTGGCCAGGTTCATCCCGATGAAGGCGGCGAAGGGCAGGCGGCCGATGCCGACCGACTCGCCCCACAGCGACATCGGGGTGGCGTAGACGAGGGCGATGCCGCCGGCGATCGGGAGGACCGTCCCGACCAGGCCGATGATCAGGCTGCGGCGCCCGAGCGTCTTGACGTCGGACAGTTCGACCTCGGACCCGGCGACGTAGAGGAAGAAGAGCATCCCCACCTTGATGATGTCGCCGCGGGTGCTGGTGACGAGATCGCCCGAGTCGAACAGCCAGTCGTAGACGTCGGGGGCGATCGACCCGAGGACGGTGACGCCGATCAGCACGCCGGCCGCCATCTCCCCCACCACCGACGGCTGCTTGAGCTTGCGCATGACGAAGCCCAGGGCGACGCCGACGACCAGCATCACCCCCAGCTGGGTGAGCAGGTCGACGAACTCGGCTGACGACATCGTGTCCACCTCCGGGCCAACCCCGCCCGCGACCACCCGGTCGCGGCCGGAACGCTACGCCCGGACCACGGCCCGCGTCATCGATCCGACCCGAGTCCGGGGAGGGGAACCCTCAGCTGGGGCCGGAGAAGGAGATGCCGAGACCGGCCTGCTTGCCCACCGCGGGGGCGCTGTCGTCGGCGTAGCGGGCCAGCTCGGCCCGGCCCACGACGTGCCAGTGGACCTCGTCGGGGCCGTCGGCCAGGCGGAGCGTCCGCTGGCCGGCGTACATGCGGGCCAGCGGCGTCCACTGCGAGACGCCGGTGGCGCCGTGGATCTGGATGGCCTCGTCGAGGATCTCGCACACCCGGACCGGCACCATGGCCTTGACCGCGCTGACCCACACCCGGGCCTCGGCGTTGCCGAGGGTGTCCATGGCCTTGGCCGCCCGCAGGACCATCAGCCGCATGGCCTCGATCTCGATGCGGGCCTTGGCGATCACCTCGGTGTTCTTGCCCAGCCGGGCCAGCGGCTTGCCGAAGGCCTCGCGGTTGAGGCCCCGGCGGACCATCAGCTCGAGGGCCCGCTCGGCCGCCCCGATCGAGCGCATGCAGTGGTGGATGCGGCCCGGGCCCAGACGGACCTGCGAGATCTCGAAGCCCCGGCCCTCGCCCAGCAGCATGTTGGCGGCGGGCACCCGGACATCGGTGAAGCGCAGGTGCATGTGGCCGTGGGGGGCGTCGTCCTCGCCGAAGACGTGCATGGCACCGAGGATCTCGACGCCCGGGGTGTCCATCGGGACCAGGATCTGCGACTGGCGGCGGTGGGGCGGCCCGTCGGGGCTCGTCTCCACCATCACGATCATGATCTTGCAGCGGGGGTCGCCGGCGCCGGAGATGTAGTACTTCTCACCGTTGATCAACCACTCGTCGCCGTCCATCACCGCGGAGCAGCTGATGTTGCGGGCGTCGGAGCTGGCCACGTCGGGCTCGGTCATGGCGAAGGCCGACCGGATCTCACCGGCCAGCAGCGGCTTCAGCCACCGCTCCTTCTGCTCGGGGGTACCGACCCGCTCGAGCACCTCCATGTTCCCGGTGTCGGGGGCGCTGCAGTTGAGGCACTCGGAGGCCAGCGGGTTCTTGCCCAGCTCGTTGGCGATGTAGGCGTAGTCGAGGTTCGACAGCCCCTCGCCCGTCTCGGCGTCGGGGAGGAAGAAGTTCCAGAGCCCGTTGGCCTTGGCCTTGGCCTTCACCGTCTCGAGCAGCTCGAGCTGGCCGTCGCCGTAGCCCCAGTGCTCGGCCCGGCCCTCGCCCAGGCGGAAGTACTCCTCGGTGATGGGGTCGACCTCGTTGGCGATGAACTCCACCACCCGTTCGAACAGGGGGACGGCGTGCTCCGACATGGCCAGGTTCATGGCGTCGTCGGTCGGCCGGCCGGAGTGCATCCCAGATGAAGGCATGACAGCGACCTTAGGACCGAGCAGCTCCGGCTGGTAGACCGCTCGGGTGGGTCGTGCGATGGTGGTCGTCCTCGACAACTACGACTCCTTCACGTACAACCTCGTCCACCTGCTGGCGCGGGACGACGTCGAGGTCCGGGTCGTGCGGAACGATCGCATCGGCGTCGACGAGCTGGTGGCCCTGGGGCCGCAGGGGCTGGTGATCTCGCCCGGGCCGTGCACGCCGTCCGAGGCCGGCGTGGTCGGCGCCGCCGTGCTGGCGCTCCACGGCGAGGTGCCGATCCTCGGCGTGTGCCTGGGCCTCCAGTGCATCGCGGCCGCCCTCGGAGCCGACGTGGTGCGGGCGCCGTACCCCGAGCACGGGAAGGTCTGGGAGGTCCACCACTCCGGCTCGACCCTGCTGGCCGGTCTGCCGTCGCCGTTCCCGGCCACTCGCTACCACTCGCTGGTGGTCGACCGGGCCACGCTCCCGGCCGAGCTCCGGGTCACGGCCACGTGCACCGACGACACCGTCATGGCCGTCGAGCACGCCGGCGCCCCGACCTTCGGGCTCCAGTTCCACCCGGAGTCGATCTGCACCCCGGGTGGGTCGTCGATCGTCGATCGCTTCCTGGAGCACTGCCGGTGACGTGGGACCAGGGGGCGTGGACCGCTCCCCCGCTCGCCGCCGACCGGCGGGCGGCCATCCGGGAGACGCTGGGGGTGGGCCCGATCGCACCCACGGTCGAGACGGTCGACGTCCGCTGGGAGCCGGACCGGTGGCTGGCGGCGCTCGGCGACGGCGAGGTGGCCGGCCTGCTCGAGAGCTCGGCCGGGCCCGACGACGTCGCCCGCTGGTCGATCTTCGCCTCCGCCCCCCGCTTCGTCCTGACCGCCGGAGCGGACGGGATGACCGTGGGGATGGGCGTGCCGTTCATCGACGTCCTCGACGCGCTGCGGGACCCCGGGTGCGGGCCCGAAACCGAGGTGCCGTTCGTCGGCGGGCTGATCGGCTACCTCGCCTACGACGCCGGGCGGTGGTTCGAGGACCTGCCCGACACCGTCGCCCACGACGTGCCCACGCCGACCGCCGCCTTCGCCTACTACGACGCCGCGCTCGTCCACGACGAGGTGACCGGCGCGACCCACCTGGTGCGCACCCATCCCGAGGTCGACGCCGGGCCGTGGCTCGCCGACCTGGCGAGCCGGGCCCACGAGGTGCCAGGCACCTCGTGGTCCGTCGATGTCGATGCGGTCGAGTGGAACCTGACGCGCGACGAGTACCTCGCCATGGTCTGCCGGGCGCGGAAGTACGTGTTCGCCGGCGACGTGTTCGAGGTCTGCCTCTCCCGGCGCTTCACGCTGCCGCTCTCGGGCCCGCCCGCCCCCGTCTACGCCGCCCTCCGCCACCGGTCGCCCTCGCCCTTCGCCGCCTTCTGCACCTTCGGCGACCACGCCCTGATCTCGTCGTCCCCCGAGCGCTTCCTCTCCCACGACGGCGTCCGGCTCGAGACCCGGCCGATCAAGGGGACGAGCCGGCGCCACGACGACCCGGCGGCCAACGACGACGTCGTCTCCGAGATGCGGACCGACCGCAAGCAGATGGCCGAGCACCTGATGATCGTGGACCTGTCCCGCAGCGACCTGAGCCGGGTCTGCGCGCCGGGGTCGGTCGTGGTGCCCGACCTGGCCCGGCCCGAGACGTACTCCCACGTCAACCACCTGGTCAGCGTGATCCAGGGGCGTCCCCCGGCCGGCATCGGCCTCCGCCAGGTGCTCGGCGCCACCTTCCCCGGCGGCTCGATCACCGGGGCCCCCAAGGTGCGGTCGATGGAGGTCATCGACGAGCTCGAGCCGGTGGCGCGGGGCGCCTACACCGGGTCGATCGGCTACGTGTCGGTCGACGGCCGCATCGACCTGAACATGGCCATCCGCACCTTCGTGGCCACCGACGACCGGCTGCACGGCCAGGTCGGCGGGGCCATCGTGGCCGACTCCGACCCCGCCGCCGAGTGGCAGGAGACCGAGGACAAGGCCCAGGGCATGTTGGCCGCCCTCAGGTCACTTCAGAAGTCGTCGTCGAAGGTGACGGCGCCGGTGACGCCGACCTGGTAGGCGCTGACCCGGCGCTCGAAGAAGTTGCTGAGCTCCTGGACGTCCTGCAGGGCCATGAAGTCGAACGGGTTGCGATCGCCGAAGCGGGGCGGGAGGCCCAGGTTGGCCAGCCGCTGGTCGGCCACCGAGCGGAGGTACTGGCGGGTGTCGGCCACGCTCAGCCCGCTGACTCCCCCGGCGAGGAGGTCGTCGGCGAACAGGGCCTCGGCCTCGACCGCCTCCTCGATCATCCGGGTCACCTGGGCCGCCATCTCGGCATCGAACAGGTCGGGCTCCTCCTCCCGCACGGTGTCGACGACCGAGAGGGCGAAGCGCATGTGCATCGACTCGTCCCGGAACACCCAGTTCGTGCCCGAGGCCAGCCCGTTGAGCAGCCCCTTGGACCGGAAGAAGTACACGTAGGCGAAGGCGGCGAAGAAGAACAGGCCCTCGACGCAGGTGGCGAAGCAGATGAGGTTGAGCAGGAACTGGCGCCGCTCGTCCTTGGTGCGGAGCTGGTCGAGCTGGCTGATCGAGTCCATCCAGCGCATGCAGAAATCGCCCTTGGCCCGGATCGACGGGATGGTCTCGATGGCGGCGAAGGCCTGCTCCCGCTCGGCCATGTCGGGCAGGTAGGTGTCGAGGAGGGTCAGGTAGAACTGGACGTGCAGGGCCTCCTCGTAGAGCTGGCGGCTGAGGTAGAGGCGGGCCTCGGGGGCGTTGATGTGCTGGTAGAGGTTGAGCACCAGATTGTTGGCGACGATCGAGTCACCGGTGGCGAAGAAGGCCACCAGCCGGTTGATCAGGTGGCGTTCGGCCGGATCGAGCCGTGAGCTGAGGTCCCGCACGTCGTCGGAGAGGTCGACCTCCTCGACCGTCCAGGTGTTGCGGATGGCGTCCCGGTACATGTCGTAGAACCCCGGGTACCGCATCGGCCTCAACGTCAGGTCGAGTCCCGGATCCAGGATGTTCTTCCGCAACCGGTGATCAGATCGGACGGGTACCCGTTCGATCTGATCACCGGTTCGGAGGAGGGGAACAGCCAGATCCGTCATCAGTCGCAGGCCTCGCAGGTCTCGGGGTTCTCGATCGAGCAGGCCACCGCCGCCTCGGGCGCCGGGCCCGAGCTGGCGATGCGGGTCGCCGGGCGGGAGCGCAGGTAGTAGGTGGTCTTGAGTCCGGCCTTCCAGGCGTGCAGGTACATCGAGCTGAGCCGGCCGATGGTGGGGCTCTCCTGGAACAGGTTGAGCGACTGGCTCTGGTCGATGAACGGGCCCCGGGCCGCGGCCATGTCGATCACCGAGCGCATGGGCAGCTCCCACGCCGTGCGGTAGAGGGCCTTCATCTCGTCGGTGACGCCCGGAAGGTCCTGGACCGAGCCCTGCGCCGCCCGCAGCCGATCGGCCGTCTCGGTGTCCCACAGCCCGAGCGCCTGGAGGTCGCGCACCAGGTAGCCGTTCACCTGGAGGAACTCGCCCGAGAGGGTCTCGCGCTTGAACAGGTTGGAGACGGCGGGCTCGATGCACTCGTAGCAGCCGGCGATCGAGGCGATGGTGGCCGTCGGGGCGATGGCGACGAGGAGCGAGTTGCGCAGCCCGTGCTCGGCGATCGCCGACCGCACGGCGTCCCACCGCTCGCCGTCGACCGAGACGCCCCACAGGTCGGGCTGGAGCTTCCCGCCCGCGGCGCGGGTCTCGGCCCAGCGCGGGTGCGGCCCGTGGGCCCGGGCCAGCTCGACCGACGCCTCCAGGGCGGAGAGGTACACCTCCTCCTGGATCGCCCGGCTGACCTCGGCCGCCTCGGGCGAGTCGAACGGCAGCCGCAGGGTGAAGAGCACGTCCTGGAGACCCATGACGCCGAGGCCGATCGGGCGCCAGCCCTCGTTCGACCGGCCGGCGGCCTCGGTCGGGTAGAAGTTGATGTCGATCACCCGGTCGAGGAACCGCACCGCGGTGCGCACGGTCTCCCGCAGCCGCCCGTGGTCGACGCCGTCGCCCGAGACGAAGCGGGCCAGGTTGATCGAGCCCAGGTTGCAGACCGCGGTGTGGTCGTCATCGGTGACCTCGATGATCTCCGTGCACAGGTTGGACAGGTGGACGACGTTGCCGGCCTCGCCGACCTGGTTGGCGGTGCGGTTGCTGGCGTCCTTGAAGCACATCCAGCCGGCGCCGGTCTCGGCCAGCGTCCGCATCATCCGGCCGTAGAGCTCGCGGGCCCGGACCTGGCGGACGGCCCTCCCCGTGCTCTCGGCCTGCTGGTAGGCGGCGGCGAAGGCGTCGCCGTGCAGGTCGACCAGCTCGGGGACGTCCTTGGGGTCGAACAGCGACCACATCCAGTCCCGCTCGACCCGCTCCATGAACAGGTCGGGGACCCAGTGGGCCAGGTTGAGGTTGTGGGTGCGGCGGGCGTCGTCGCCGGTGTTGTCCCGCAGCTCGAGGAACTCCTCGACGTCGGCGTGCCACGTCTCGAGGTACACGCAGGCCGCCCCCTTGCGCCGGCCGCCCTGGTTCACCGCCGCGACGCTCGCGTCGAGCGTCTTGAGGAAGGGGACGATGCCGTTGGACAGGCCGTTGGTGCCCCGGATCAGCGAGCCCCGGCTGCGGACCCGGGAGAACGACAGGCCGATGCCGCCGGCGTGCTTCGAGAGCCGGGCCACGTCGTGGTAGCGGCCGTAGATGGCGTCGAGGGTGTCCCGGGGCGAGTCGAGCAGGTAGCACGACGACATCTGCGGGTGGGCGGTGCCCGAGTTGAACAGCGTCGGGCTCGACGGCAGGTACTCGAGCCGGGACATGAGGCGGTAGAGGTCGAGGGCCTCGGTGGCGCTGGTCGCCAGGCCACAGGCGACCCGGAGGAAGAAGTGCTGGGGCGTCTCGATCACCTTGCGGGTGGTCGGGTGGCGCAGCAGGTAGCGGTCGTAGACGGTGCGGAGGCCGAAGAACTCGAAGCGCTGGTCGCCCTCAGTGTCGATCGCCGAGTCGAGGACGTCGGCGCCCCCGGCCACCAGGTCGGCGGTGGCCTCGTTGACCAGCCCGAGCTCGCGCCCCACCGCGATCGACGCCGTGAAGCTGCCGATGCCCTGGTCGCGCACCTCCTTGGCGACGACCCGGGCCAGCAGCCGGGCGGCCAGGCGGGAGTAGCTGGGCTCCTCGGTGATGAGCGAGGCGGCGATGCGGATCGACAGCTCGTCCAGCTCGAGCGTGGTGGCACCGTCGCGCAGCCCGCTGATGGTCTTGGTCGCCACCCGCAGCGGGTCGACCAGGGGCAGGCCGGCGGCGCAGCTCTCGACGGCGGCCACGATGGCGTTGACGTCGACCGGCTCCAAGCTCCCGCTGCGGGTGAGCACCTGCATCGTCGTCCGGGGCGGTGCGGCGGCGGAGGTCTCTTCGAGGAGCGTCATGGACGACTCACTACACCGGTGTAATTACGCAGCTGCAAGACCCCGGTTTCAGCACTAAGCAGTACGTTCGCCGGATGCCCTCCCACCCCGAGCTCGGCTTCTACACGCTGGCCGGTGCGCCGAAGTCGCCCCGCGAGCTGATCGACGAGGTGCGCGCCGCCGAGGTCCTCGGGCTGGGCGCCGCCTTCGTCTCCGAGCGCTACAACATCAAGGAGGCGTGCACGTTGTGCGGGGCCGCCGGGGCGGTGTCGGAGGAGATCCGGATCGTCACCGGCGCCACCAACCACAACACCCGCCACCCGCTGGTCACCGCCTCCCACGCGTCGACGATGCACTACCTGACCGACGGCCGCTACACCCTCGGCCTCGGGCGGGGCATCACGATGATGCAGGACGCCTACGGCATCCCCCGCATCACCACCGCCCAGATGGAGGACTTCGCCGGGCTGATGCGCCGGCTCTGGAAGGGCGAGACCATCATCGGCCACGACGGCCCGGCCGGGTCGTGGCCGGTCCTCCGCCTCGACCCCGACTTCGACGCCGACATCCCCCTCGCCCTGGTCGCCTTCGGGCCCAACTCGTTGGCGCTCGGCGGCCGTGCCTTCGACGACGTGATCCTCCACACCTTCTTCACCGACGAGACGCTGGTGCGGGCCGTCGGGATCGTGAAGCAGGCGGCCGAGGAGGCCGGCCGCGATCCCGCCTCGGTGCGGGTGTGGTCCTGCTTCGCCACCGTCGGCGACCACATCCCCGAGCCCCTGCGGCTGAAGAAGACCGTCGGCCGCCTGGCCACCTACCTCCAGGGCTACGGCGACCTCATGGTGGCGACCAACGGGTGGGATCCGGCGGTGCTCGCCGCCTTCCGGGCCGACCCCGTCGTGGGGAGCGTCCCCGGCGCCATCGACCAGCTGGCCACCACCGAGCAGCTCGAGCACATCGCCACCCTCGTCCCCGACGAGTGGCTCGCCCCCGCCGCCACCGGCACCCCCGAGCAGTGCGCCGCCGCCGTGCGGGGCCAGCTGGTGCTCGGGGCCGACGCCGTCATCCTCCACGGCGCCACCCCCACCGAGCTCACCCCCATCCTCGCCGCCTATGCGAACTCGGGGGAGTAAGCGCCCAGAACCGGGCGTCTACTCCCCCGAGTTCGCCGACGGTCGGGTGATCGCCAGTCCCTAGCGGCGGGGGGCGAGGGCCTCGACGGCGGCGACGAGGGCCTCGCCGTCGGGGGCCCAGGTGGTGGCGCCGACGATGGCGGCCACCTCGGGGCTGCGCACGGCCTGGCCACCGATCACCAGCGCCACGTCGGGGAGGACGGCCCGGACCGCGGCGGTCACGGCGGCGGCGGTGTCGAGGTTCTCGACCTGGGTGACGCCGATGCCGACGGCGACGAGCCGCTCGGCCCGCAGGGCGGCGCCGGCGAAGGCCTCGGCCGGCACGTCGGGGCCCAGCTCGAGGACGGCGAAGCCCGACAGGCGGATGAGGTCGGAGAGGATGGCGACGCCCAGGGCGTGGTGCTCGCCCTCGGGGGCACCGAGCACGACCGTGCCCCGGGAGCGACCCCGGCGCCGGAAGCGGGTGCCGAGCCGGGCGCACACCCGCATGGCGATGGCGGTCGCGACCCGCTCGTCGGCCACCGTCGCCTCGCCCCGGGCCACGTCGTCGCCCACCACGGCCACCGATCCGCCGAGCAGCTCGAGGTAGCAGCGCTGCGGCGAGACCCCGGCGGCGAGGGCCCGGTCGACGACCGCCCACGCCCCGGCCTCGCTCCCGGCGACCAGCTGGGTCCGCACCCGCTCGGACCAGTCGGCCTCGGATCTCGTCGACCCGTCCGGCGGGGGCACCACGTTGGTGGCCGGCCCGACCCGGAAGGCATCGACGTCGGCGGCCTCGACGACCCACGCCGTGCCCTCCTTGCGGGCGGGCAGGAGGCCCTGGCGGACGTAGCGGTAGGCGGTCATGTAGTGGACGCCAAGGCGCTGGGCGACCTGCTTGAGGTTGAGCAGGTCGGTCGTCGTGGCGGGGGTCGGTGCGGTCACCGCGGCCTCCGAGGGTCGGGAGCCACCGTACCGGCCCCCGCCGTCGGGCTCGGCGCTCAGCGGACGACGTCCAGGACCTGCATCTGGACGCCGTTGGAGTACACCTCGTGCTCGACGAGGTTCAGCCTGGTGGCGTCCTTGTCGGTCGCGCTGAACAGGCGGGTCCCGGCGCCGAGCAGGACGGGGAACACCAGCAGGTGGTAGCGGTCGACCAGCCCGGCGTCGGCCAGGCTGGCGCCCAGCCCGGCGCTGCCGTGGACGGCGATGGTGCCGCCGTCGGTCTCCTTGAGGGCGGCGACGTCGTCCATCGAACGGAGGATGGTCGCGGGCCAGCCCGGATCGTCCTGCTCCAGCGTGGTCGACACCACGTAGCGGGGCATGGCGTTGTACTCGGCGAACTCCTCCATGGTCGGCCAGACCGGGGCGAACTCCTCGTAGGTCCGGCGGCCGAACAGGAGGGCAGTGGTCTCCTCCTGCTCCCGGCCCTTGATCTCGTAGATGGCCTCGTCGGGCTCGATCTCCTTGAAGGTCCAGCCGGCGCTGCGGTGGTCGCCACCGCCCGGGGCCTCCATGACGCCGTCGGCCGACACGAACGCGGTCACGATCAGCTTGCGCATCTCATCTTCTCCTGGGTTGGGGGGAACGAGGAGCTCTTCCTCTGATCCTCCTACGAACGGGCTGCCCCCCGAACGACACCTCGCGGAGACTTTCAGGGGATGATGCGGGGATGGGACGTGGCGACGAGCTCGAGGGGCTGCGGCCGTACCTCGAGCTGGCGCGCGAGATCCGGGCCGAGGTGGAGCGGGTCGCCACTGGCGCGCCCGACGCCGCCGCCGACCTCGGTGCCGCCTTCGAGGCCGTCCCCCGTCGGGAGCGGGAGCGGGTGGCCCGGGCCGTGTTCGCCCGGCTGGAGCCCGACGAGCAGTGGGCCGTGCTGGCCCAGGTCTTCGACGACGACGAGATCCGGACCTACCTGGACGAGGCCCACCAGGCCCGGCTCGACGAGCTCGAACGCCGCCGGACCGACCTCGACCAGGCCCGGGTGGCGCGGGCCGCCGGCCGCATCGAGCTCGACGCCCTGCCCCCGGGGGTCGAGCTGACCCTCGGCCTGTTCCGGCTGGCCGACGTGCCCGCGGCCCTGCCGCGAGGTCGGCGGTCGACGGTGTGCGCCCGCCAGATCGTCGTCCGCACCACCACCGCGGGCGTCGTCCACGTCCTGCAGGACGTGTTCAACCCCCAGCGCGGCTTCTTCGTGACGCCGGACTACGACGAGGCGGTCTGGGCCACCGAGCGGCTGGCGAGCCACGACCGGGTCCGCCTCGGCTCGTCGCCGTCCGGCGTCCCCGACGACGCCATCGAGCCCGCCCTCTACCCCGGCGGGCGGGTCGACGTGGAGGTCGACGGGACCCTGCGCCCGGGGCGCCTCCACCTGGGCTTCGCCCTCATCGGCGGGGAGGACGTCTTCGCGGCCCCATCCTGACGGCGCGGGCGTACGCTCCCGATCGGGGGCCGGACGGCCCCAGGAAGGCGGTCTGCCATGGACGCCATCGGAACCGTGCTCATCGTGGCCGGTGTGGTCGTCGTGTTGGTCGGGTTGATGGGGCTGCGGAGCTTCCACTCCATCGGCCCGGGCGAGGTCGGGCTGGTCGCCAAGCGCATCGGCAAGCGCCAGGACGACGAGCAGCTCATCGCCCTGGCCGGCGAGGCCGGCTACCAGGCCGACCTGCTGATGCCGGGCCTGCGGTTCAAGCTGTGGCCGATCTTCAAGGTCGATCGCTTCCCCTGGGTGCAGGTCCCGCCGGACCGCATCGGCCTGGTCATCGCCCAGGTCGGCATGGCCCTGCTCACCGGGGCCAAGTCCGCCGTCTACCGCCCCGAGTTCGGCAGCTTCTCCGACGTCCGCAGCTTCCTCGCCGACGGCGGCCAGCGCGGCGTCCAGCGCCCCGTCCTCCCGCCCGGCACCACCGCGCCGATCCACCCGATCGGCTTCGTCGTCATCACCAGCGACCGGGTCTTCGGCAAGGCGCTGTCGGACTCGACGCTGTCGGCCGTCGGCCAGGTCGACCCCAACGCCCTGCGGGTCACCCACATCACGCCCCAGGGCGAGACCGACATCGTCGGCGTGGTGACCACCCTCGAGGGCCCGCCGTCGGGCGACATCGCCAGCCGCATCGGTGGCTTCCACGACGTCACCGAGATGGAGAGCTCGGGCGCCGGCTCGCCGATCCAGGTCATCCAGGCCGTGCTCCGCTCGAAGAACGGGATGCACGACAACTACCAGGACTACCAGGCGTTCCTGGAGAACGGCGGCTGCATCGGGCTCCAGCACGACCCGCTGCTCTACGGCTCCTACCTGCTCAACCCCTTCCTCGTGAACGTCGAGCTGCGCGAGATGCTGGTGGTCCGCCAGGGCGAGGTCGCCGTCATCAAGGCCTACGTGGGCCTGCCCACCGAGGACACCTCGGGCGAGGAGTTCAAGTTCGGCTCGATCGTGAAGCCGGGCCACCAGGGCATCTGGTCCGAGCCCCTGCGCACGGGCAAGTACACGCTCAACCCGCGCATCTACGAGGCCGAGATCGTCCCCACGTCGATCCTGACCCTCAACTGGTCGCACCTCACCAGCGACGCCCACAGCCTCGACGAGCGGCTGGCCCCGATCGACGCCAAGTCGAAGGAGGCCTTCACCTTCAACATCGACCTCCAGGTCCAGATCCACGTGCCCGACACCCGGGCGCCGAAGGTCATCTCCATGGTCGGCACCATGCAGAACCTGGTGAACGAGGTGCTCCAGTCGGCGGTCGGCAACTACTTCCGGAACAAGCTCCAGACGCTCGGCGCCACCGAGTTCATCGAGAAGCGTGACGAGGTCCAGCACGCGGCCGAGGGCTACATCCAGCAGTACCTGTCCCGCTACGAGGTCGAGACGCGAGGCGTCTACATCCAGGACGTCGTCTTCCCGGCCGACCTGGTCGAGGTGCTGACGAGCCGGGAGATCGCGGCCCAGGAGCGCTCGACCTTCGCCCAGCAGCGCGAGGCCCAGGAGGCCCGCGTCAGCCTCGAGCAGCAGCGCGGCGTGGCCGACATGCAGGGCGAGCTGGCCCAGGCCAACGTGTCCATCGACATCGAGACGTCGCGGGCGGCCGCGGCCAAGGCCCGCGCCGAGGGCGAGTCGTCGGTGATCACCATCACCGGCGCGGCCGAGGCCAGCCGGACCCGCGACCTGGGCGACGCCGCCGCCGCGGCCGAGGAGGCGCTGGGCCTGGCCCGGGCCAAGGGCTTCGACGCCCAGCGCCGGGCCATCGGCTCGGACCAGACGGCGATGGTGGCCGCCCTCCGCGAGGTCGGCGCCGGCCACGTCAAGATCGTCCCCGACATCCAGGTCGGCGGGGAGAGCGGCGTGCTCGGCGGTCTCGGCGCCCTCCTCATGCGCTCGCTGTCCCAGGACAACGGGGACGGGGGCCGGGCCGCGCTCACGCCGAGCAGCAACGGCGACGCCGCCGTCGCCGAGCCGGCCGAGACTCCGGTCGAGCCGTCGCCTCCCGACGAGGGCTAGGCGAGGACCTTGCGCTTGGCGGCCTCGTACTCCTCGTCGGAGAGGGTCCCGTCGCCTCGCAGCTCCTTGAGGTGGGCCAGCTCGGCGGCGACCCCGCTCGAGCCGGCCGCCTGCCGGATGTACTCCTGGGCGGCGGCGTCACGCGCCTCGGCCACCTCGGCGGCGTGCTCGGCCAACTTGTCGCCCCGGACGAGCACGTAGGTGAGGACGCCGAGGAAGGGCAGGAACAGCACGAAGATGAGCCACACGGCCTTGCTCACGCCGTGGAGGTCCTTGCTCCGGAAGACGTCGGCGAGGACGTGGAAGAGGGTCATCAGCCAGATCACCCAGAGGAAGAACCACATCACCGACAGGAAGATGCTGAGGAGGGGGTAGTCGTAGGCGAGGAGCATGCCGCCAGAGGTCCACGACCCTCGCGACGTGTCCTCACCCGCCGAGGGTGAGAGGGCGGGCGGGGCGGGCCATCCCTGGCGCGGCGGCCGCGGCGACCAGGGCGAAGGCGGCGCCCACGGCGAAGGAGAGGGGGAAGCGGTCGGTGTCGCTGGCGTAGAGCGACGCCATGATCGTGATGCCGAACACCACCCCGAGCTGGTTGAGGAGCCGCTCGGTGGCACCGGCCATGCCCAGGTCGTGCTCGTCGACCGCGTCGGCCAGGGCCGTGCTGACGGCGGGGCGGAGCAGGCCGAAGCCGGTGCCCTGGAGGACGAAGCCGGCCACGACCACGACGACGAGGGAGTCGGCCGCCGAGCCGGCGGCGAGACCGGCGAGACCGGCGGCGAGGACGAGGCAGCCGGCGAGGGCCGTCAGCCGGCTGCCGAGACGGGCGGTGACCCAGCCCCCGACGGGCGACATGACGGCGAA
>DASVEC010000258.1:0-2970 GCA_036380755.1 Iamia sp.
TTCTCGTCGCGCCCAGCGAGCAGGGCGATGCCCGAAGCGAGGGCCGACTCGACCACGGCCGTGCCCCGGTGCAGCCGCCAGGCCGCCTCCACCGGGTCGCCCAGGGGGTCGGTGACGAGGGTGGTGCGGTTGGGCCCGCCGAGGGCGTCGAGCGTGCCCTCGCCGCCGTCGGCCATCGGCACCTCGTCGCACTCCCAGCCGGCGGCGCGGGCGGCGCGGCCGATGGCGGCAGCGACCGCGGCGGCCGACGCCGTGCCGCGGAACTTGTCGGGGGCGGCCACCACGCGCATCGGACCATCCTTCCACCGCTACCTTCGGCCTCATGCCCTCCCGTCCGGTTGTGATCGTGTCCAACCGGGGACCGGTGGCCTTCCACCGCGACGACGAGGGCCGGCTGGTCGGGCGGCGCGGCGCGGGCGGCCTGGTGTCGGGGCTGGCCCCGCTGGTGGCGGGGACCGAGGCCATCTGGGTGGCGGCGGCGCTGTCCGCGGCCGATCGGGACGCCGCCGCCGAGGGCGTGATCGATGCCGGTGGCCTGCGGGTCCGCACCGTCGAGCTCGACCCCGAGGACCTGCGCCAGGCCTACGACGTCGTCAGCAACGAGACCCTCTGGTTCGCCCACCACGGCATGTTCGACTGCTACGGCGAGCCCACGTTCGACGCCGCCTGGTTCGCGGCCTGGGACGCCTTCCGCCGGGTCAACGCCGCCTTCGCCGCGGTGGTGGCCGAGGTGGCGCCGGAGGGAGCCGCCGTCCTGGTGCAGGACTACCACCTGCCCCTGGTCGCGGCGGCGCTCGCCGACCGCCGGCCGGACGTGAGCTGCGTCCACTTCAGCCACACCCCCTTCGCCCGCCCGGCCGAGCTGGCCGTGCTCCCCCGCGCCGCGCGCGTGGAGCTCCTGGCCGGGCTGGCCGCCCACCGGTCCTGCGGCTTCCACTCCGAGCGGTGGGCCGGCGCCGCCCGCGGGTGCGCCCGCGCCGTCGGGCTCGACCTGAGGACGTTCGTGTCCCCCCTCGGGCCGGACCCCGCCGACCTGGCCGCCACCGCCGCCGGCGACGCCTGCGCCGCCGCCCTGGCCGACCTCGACGCCCACATCGGCGACCGGGCCTTCCTCGTGCGCGTCGACCGCATCGAGCTGTCGAAGAACATCAAGCGGGGATTCCTCGCCTTCGACCACCTGCTCGCCACCCGGCCCGAGTGGCGGGGGCGGGTCACGTTCGGGGCCTTCGTCTACCCGTCGCGCCAGGACGTGCCCGCCTATCGCCGGTACCGCGCCCAGGTCGACGTGTCCGTCTCCGCCGTCAACCGGCGCTGGGCCACCGACGACTGGACGCCGATCCTCTACGAGACCGACGACGACTACCCCCGCTCGGTCGCCGCTCTCCGCCGGGCCGACGCCGTGCTGGTGAACCCGATCCGGGACGGGCTCAACCTGGTGGCCAAGGAGGCCGTGCTGCTCTCGGACCGCGACGCCGTGCTGCTGCTCAGCGAGGGAGCCGGCGCCCACGACGAGCTGGCCGGGCCCGCCGTCACGGTCGACGCCTACGACGTGGTCGGCGCGGCCGAGTCGCTCCACCTGGCCCTGTCGATGACGGCCGACGAGCGGGCGACCCGGGCCGCGACCCTCCGCACCCGCGTCGCCGACCGCACCCCCGAGCGCTGGCTCGCCGACCAGCTCGCCCGGGCGTAGCGCCCTCGCCCCACCTCGAACCGGTGATCAGATCGGACGGGAAACCGTCCGATCTGATCACCGGTTCGTCAGAGGAGCGAGCGGAGCCAGGCGATCGCGCCCGCGGTGCCGTCGACGACGACGTCGGCGCGGGCGATGACCTCGGGGGCGGTCTCCTCGTCGACCACCCCGACCTTGACCACGTCGAGGCCCTCGTCGGCCCGGCGGTCGAGGGCATCGAAGGCGGGGATGTCGCCCACGTCGTCGCCCACGAAGCAGGCCGCGTCGCAGCCCCGGGCCAGCTCCTCCACCACCACGCCCTTGTCCGGTGTCTCGGGCGGGTGGACCTCGATCGACCGGCGGGCGGGCCGGACGGTGAGACCGTGGCGGCGGGCGACCCGCGCCGCCAGGGCGTCGACCTCGGCGGCGCGCTCGGGGACCCGGCGGTGGTGCACCGTGAGCGACAGCCGCTTGGCCTCGACCACCACACCGGGCGGGACGGCGGCCTCGAGCTCCTCGGCCGCGGCGGCGACGGGAGCCAACCAGCGTCGGGCCTCGGGCACGTCGACGATGGCCCCGTCGACCCGGCGCTCCATGCCGTAGAGGCCCGACAGGTGCAGCCGGTCGTCGGGCAGGTGGCGCACGAGCACGTCGACGGGACGACCGGACACCACCCCGACCACCGCGGCCCGCTCGGCGAGCGCGCCCAGCACCTCGACCGCACCGGGGCCGGCCACGGCGTCGGCGGGGTCGTCGACGATGGGTGACAGGGTGCCGTCGAAGTCGGTCAGGACGGCGGCGGTGACCAGCTGCTGGCGCAGCCGGTCGGTGCGGTCCACGTCAGCCGGTGGTCGTGGTGGTGGTCTCGGTGGAGGTGCCAGTGACGGAGTCGGCCCCGAGGACGACCACGACCTGGGCCTCGGCATCGCCGCCGTCCGCGGCGAGCGGCTCGTCGGGCTTCTGCGTGACCGGCGCCCCGCTCAGGTTGAGCAGGTTGGCCACCGCCTGGGCGTCGGCCTGGGCCTCGGGCGTGGCGTAGATCGTCGACGTGTCGGCGTTCTCGCCCCCGAAGTTGCCGTCGACGGTGATGTAGCCGGCCGAGGCGAGGATGCCGGCGTTCTCACCGGCCCAGCCCCCGGTCTCGGTGGCGTTGAGCACGGCCACGGTGATGGTGGCCGGGTCCTGGGTGCTGCCGGAGGGGGTCGTGGTCGTCGTCGTCGAGCCCTCGATGGGCACCGTCGTCTCGTCGCCCTCGGCGGCGATGGTGGTGGTGGTCGTCGTCTCGTCGGAGCTGGTGTCCT
>DASVEC010000259.1:0-6405 GCA_036380755.1 Iamia sp.
CGCCATCCTCGAACGCCCGGAGGAGCATGCCGGTGAGGCGAGCTGACGCGGCGTGTTTCGCGGGGTCGTGCTCATCAAGCCGGGTCGTCGACTTCCGGAGCCCGTCGCACATCACATCCACGACCTGGCTCGCGCGACGCCCCGACAGAACCGCGAGGAGGCTGAGGGTCTCCGTCCACCTGTCGTCGTCGAGGTTTCGGCGCACCTCACCGGTGATGTCCAGGCCGTCGGGAACGACGCCGTAGTCAAAGGCGATGGCGACCGCGGCCAGGTACTCCTGGAACGTGAGGTGCTTGAACTCGTAGACCGGCACCACGCGACCTTCAGAGGTCGTGTGCCCGGTGAGGCTCAGCAGACTCGACCGTTCCTCGACACGCTCCACGAACTCGGCTGGGGACGTCCCCACGAACCCGAGGAGCTCCGGCAAGGCCTTCCTGACGGACGTCACGTGATCCTGCAGGGTGGGCAGGGACACGCCTTGCTGACCGGACTCGAGCATCCTGTAGGCGACGAAGGCGAGCTGCGGGATCGTCTCGTCCGATCTCATGGGCGTGTGCCCTTCGACGTTCCAGGTGTTCACGAGGACGTCGATGGCCCTGTCGTAGAGAACTGTTCGCTGAGGAGGCAAGGAGCCGGCCCACCGACGGACCAGGAGGAGGGCGGTCAGGAGCAACGGATTGGTCGCCAACCTCCTCACCGGCAGCGATAGGCGGATCTCCTCGTTCACTCGGCGTGACAGAGCCTTGGACTCCTCGCTTTCGCCGATCGTGAGGTGGAACCACCTCTCTACCAGGTCAGTGATCGCCCTGTCGCTCAACGGCCGCAACGAGAAGGGTTCGCAAACGGTCGTGATCGGCCCAGCCACGAGACGGAACCCCGCCTCCCTGGAGGTGACCACACAACGAACCTTGGGATGCCCGAGTAGGAAGGACTGCAGAGACGCGGCGAAGGCAGCCCGATGACGCTCATCGGCGATCTCGTCGAGGCCGTCGACGAGCAGGAGGACGCCATCGCCCGTCAGAGCATTGGCCAGCAGCTGCAACATGGCGTCGCGGTTGCTGACCCCTTCGGGATCCATGGCATCCAGGATCATCTCGATGACACCCATGGACGGCGCCTCGAGCAGCCTGCACTTCATGTACACCACGACGAGACGCGTGTCCGCCTCGTATCCGTCATCGACCGCCAGCCCGCCACGGCCGGAATGAGCCAAAGCGATCCGCTTGAGCAGGGTCGACTTCCCCGCCCCCGGGGGACCGAGGACGGCCACCCTCGAGAACGACTGGAGCACCGGACCCAACGGCAGCGCGTCACCGGGGTCGCCGACGGCATCCTCCCCTGGTGACTCTTCCCCGCCCAATTGTCGAGCCTTGACCATTCGAACCGCGGATCGAGCCCCCTTCGCCGGTGCCAGCTGAAGCTCCACATAGGCATCTTCGAGGCGGAACGTCCGCCCCCCGAGACCCTCATCGGTCGGAAGGCCATCGAGGGTGATGGACCCACATCTGGTGGACAATGCCTCCAGGTGCTGCCGCTTCGAGTCCTCGACATCGATTCCCCGGGTAGGGGCCGATCGCAAGCAGAGGGTGACCCCGGCCGCCGCTTCGATCCCTTGCCGCTCCTCTTCATCGATCTGCTCACCGAACAGCTCGGATCCATCAGCAGAGAGCACCGTCGCCAGCGGCTCGATCCCGTCCTGGAACCGAACGAGCCAGTACCACCCACTGTCGCCGACGAGGATCTCCGATCCCCCGGGGACAAAGGAGGCCGTTGGCCGAACGTCCTTCATGAGTGCGGCCGCCTGGGCGACCGAGACATCCTCGGAGGCGACGACCCGCCCCGCGATGATCTGCGCAACGATCTCCTCGCCGTTGACGACGATGAAACGAGGAGACGGCGCTTCCTGCTCGATCGCTGTCTCGGTGAACCCGGACAGTGAGACGAAGTAGCCCTGGATCTCGGCCTCGAGGTTCGAGCTGCGCTCACGCTCGAGGACCCCAAAGAACTTGTTGAGGTCCGCCCCTCCTATGGGAGTCGCTGTCGCCTTGCACTCAGCACGCAGGAGCCTCGGTTCGAACGCATGCGAGCCTTGGAGGTCCAGCTCCCGGCCGGCCTTGTGGACGTTGAACCTGAAGCCCGAGTAGCCCAATGTGGCGAAGTACGCGCTGACAACGCGCGTGAACTGATCGCCCCGAGCATTCGCTCCCTCGGCCAGCAGCCGCAGCACCGTCACCTTCAGCCTCCCCAGGCCGGTGGCGTCTACGTCCCACCGGGGGGCGAGAGAGTACCGCGATGGAGGCAGGCTGCGGGTCTGTGCCGCTTGGCGCTGGGACTCAGACGTTGCGGCGGTAGCGGCCCCCGACCTCGAACAGGGCGTGGGTGATCTCGCCCAGCGAGCACGACCGCACCGCGTCCATCAGCACCGCGAACAGGTTGTCGCCGGCCAGGGCGGCGTCCCGCAGGCGGGCGAGGGCCTCCTCCCGCTCACCGGCGTGGCGGGCCTGGAAGTCGGCCAGCCGGTCGAGCTGGGAGCGCTTCTCCTCCTCGGTCGAGCGCTGGAGCTCGACCGCCCGCTCCGCCTCTTCGTCGGACCCCTCGGGCGGGAGGAAGGTGTTGACGCCGATGAGCGGCAGCGAGCCGTCGTGCTTGCGGGTCTCGTAGAGCATCGACTCGTCCTGGATCCGACCCCGCTGGTAGCCGGTCTCCATGGCGCCGAGCACGCCACCCCGCTCGGCGATGTGGTCGAACTCGGCCAGCACCGCCTCCTCGACCAGGTCGGTCAGCTCGTCGATCACGTACGACCCCTGGTTGGGGTTCTCGTTCAGGGCCAGACCCCACTCCTCGTTGATCACGAGCTGGATGGCGAGCGCCCGCCGCACCGACTCGGCGGTGGGCGTGGTGACGGCCTCGTCGTAGGCGTTGGTGTGGAGGCTGTTGCAGTTGTCGTAGATGGCGATGAGCGCCTGGAGGGTGGTGCGGATGTCGTTGAAGGCCATCTCCTGGGCGTGGAGCGACCGGCCCGACGTCTGCACGTGGTACTTGAGCTTCTGGCTGCGCTCGTTGGCCCCGTAGCGATCCCGCATGGCGATGGCCCAGATGCGCCGGGCGACCCGGCCGATCACCGTGTACTCGGGGTCCATCCCGTTGCTGAAGAAGAACGAGAGGTTGGGGGCGAAGTCGTCGACGTCCATGCCCCGGGCCAGGTAGGCCTCGACGTAGGTGAGACCGTTGGCCAGGGTGAAGGCCAGCTGGCTGATGGGGTTCGCGCCCGCCTCGGCGATGTGGTAGCCGCTGATCGAGACGCTGTAGAAGTTCCGGACCTGCTGCTCGACGAACCACTCCTGGACGTCGGCCATCATCCCGAGGGCGAACTCGGTGGAGAAGATGCAGGTGTTCTGGCCCTGGTCCTCCTTGAGGATGTCGGCCTGCACCGTGCCCCGGACGTTCTGGAGGACGTAGGCCCGGACCTCGTCGGGGTCCTCGTCGGGATGGGCCTCCAGCCGCTGGTCGATCGCGGTGGTGAGGAACATGGCCAGGATCGTGGGGGCCGGGCCGTTGATGGTCATCGACACCGACGTGGTCGGGTCGCAGAGGTCGAACCCGTCGAACAGCACCTTCATGTCGTCGAGGGTGGCGACGCTCACGCCCGAGTTGCCGACCTTGCCGTAGATGTCGGGCCGCAGGTCCGGGTCGAAGCCGTAGAGGGTGACCGAGTCGAAGGCGGTCGAGAGGCGGGTGGCGGGCTGGCCCTCGGACAGCAGGTGGAAGCGCCGGTTGGTGCGGAAGGCGTCGCCCTCGCCGGCGAACATGCGGGCCGGGCGCTCGCCGTCGCGCTTGAAGGGGAACACGCCGGCGGTGAACGGGAACCGGCCCGGCAGGTTCTCCTCCCGCAGGAAGCGGAGGAGATCGGCATCGTCGGTGGTGCGGGGCAGGGCGACCCGCGGCACCTTGGTGCCCGACAGCGACTCGCGGGTGAGCTGCGTGGTGATGTCGCGGTCGCGGATCGTGATGGTGTGCTCGTCGCCGCGGTAGGCCTCGACGGTGGCGGGCCAGCTGGCCAGCAGCGCCTGGGACTCGGCGTCGAGGCGAGCGTCGGCGGCCTGCTCGAGCGCCGGGAGGCCGGCGGCCTCCTCGTCGCCGCCGGCCTCGGCCACCAACGCTCGGGTCGTGCGCACGGCCTGGCGCTCGCGGGCGACGGCGGCCTGCTCGGCGGTACGGCTGTGGTGGCCGCGCACCGCCTCGGACACCTCGGCCAGGTAGCGGACCTTGGCCGGCGGGACGATGGCGGTGTCGGCCGAGCTGACCTTGACGTCGACGGGGCTCAGGGCGCCGCCACCGGCCGGCAGCACCAGCCCGTGCTCCACGAGGCGCCGGCCCAGCTCCTGGTAGAGGGCGGTGACGCCGTCGTCGTTGAAGCGGCTGGCGACCGTGCCGAACACGGGCATGTCGGCCGGCTTCGACCCGAACGCCTCGGTGTTGCGGACCATCTGCCGGCCCACGTCCCGCAGGGCGTCCTCGCCACCCCGGCGGTCGAACTTGTTGATGGCCACGACGTCGGCGAAGTCGAGCATGTCGATCTTCTCCAGCTGGCTGGCCGCCCCGAACTCGGGCGTCATCACGTAGAGGGCGAGGTCGCAGTGGTCGACGATGGCGGCGTCGCCCTGGCCGATGCCGGGCGTCTCGATCACCACCACGTCGGCGCCCCACGCCTTGGCCGCGGCGGCGATGTCGTCGAGCGCCTCGGGCACGACGGCTCCCGCGGTCCGCGTCGCCAGGCTCCGGAAGTAGACCGACGCCGGGTCGATCGAGTTCATGCGGATGCGATCGCCGAGGAGGGCACCGCCGCCCTTGCGCCGGGTCGGGTCGATGGCGATCACGGCGATGCGGAGCTTGTCCTCGTGGTCGAGGCGGAAGCGGCGGACCAGCTCGTCGGTGAGGCTCGACTTGCCCGAGCCGCCGGTGCCGGTGATGCCGAGCACGGGGACGGACCGGCTGTCGGCGGCGGCGCGCAGCTCGGCCGTCAGCGTCGACGGCAGGGTGCCGCCCTCGAGACAGGTGATCACCCGGGCCAGGGCGGCGCCGTCACCGGCCAGCAGGGCGTCGAGGCTGGCCGGCGGCTCGGCCGCCAGGTCGACGTCGGCCTCCCGCACGAGATGGTTGATCATGGCGGGGAGACCCAGGGCCTGGCCGTCGTGGGGCGAGAAGATGCGGCTGATGCCGTAGGCGTGGAGGTGGGCGATCTCGTCCTCGACGATGGTGCCGCCGCCCCCGCCGAACACCTTCACGTGGCCCGCGCCCCGCTCCCGCAGCAGGTCGTACAGGTACTGGAAGTACTCGACGTGGCCGCCCTGGTAGGAGCTGACGGCGACGCCCTGCACGTCCTCCTGGACGGCGGCGGTGACGACCTCGTCGACCGAGCGATTGTGACCCAGGTGGATGACCTCGGCCCCCTGGCTCTGGAGGATCCGCCGCATGATGTTGATCGAGGCGTCGTGCCCGTCGAACAGGCTGGCGGCGGTGACGAACCGCACCGGGTGGACCGGTCGGTGCAGGTCGGGCGGGCTCATCCCGCCAGATTACTTGGACGTCCAACTACCTGTCGAGGAGACGTCCTCACGGCGAGCGGGGCCGTGCCGATGGGCGCCCGGTGCTCCCGGCGGAACCGCTCCCCTCTCGCGTCGTCACGGCCCCGCGGCAGGTGACGCCCTGGGCGTCCGTGCCGGCGGGGTTCCTCGCCTGCGCCCCCCTCGTCGTGGCCTGCGGGGTCCTGCTAGCCGGCCGCCGGACCACGAGCCTGCTGGGGATCGTCATCGTGACGGTCGTCGCCGTCGCCACCGTGCACAACCTCCGGATCACGCGGAGGTGCCGGGCGGCCCAACGCCGGGCCGCGGCCGTGGTCGGCATCGGCCCGGGACCGCTCGTGCACGTCCTGCCCTTCTGGCCGCGCTCGTCGATGGTGATCCTGTTCGCCGAGCTCTGGCCGGTCGACGGCGATGCGCCCCTGGGCCAGATCCGCATCGAGGTCGCCGATCGGGGCTTCGACCCCACGGTGCCGTTCCGGGCCTGGGGCCCGCTCGCGCCGGGAGAACCGATCGCGCTGACCTCGGCGGACGGGCGCCAGCTGGTCCTCCCCCGCACGCTGCTCGGTCCGCCCATCCCGCCCGGCCCACCGGGCCCGGTCACCGGCCTGGCCACCGGCCTGCTCGGGTGGCCGACCCGGTGCGGGCCAGGAGACGGCGCCGGCCTGTCCCGGGTCGACGCCGCAGTGGACGAGCTCCGCGGCCGCACCATCCCCGCGATCGCCGCGTTCGTCGTCGGCGGCCTCGGCGGTGGGACGATCGCAGTCGGAGCTCTGTCCCCCGCCTCCCCGGCGCTCGGCCTCCTCGCGGGGGTGGGTGTCGTGGG
>DASVEC010000260.1:0-5293 GCA_036380755.1 Iamia sp.
GGGGAGGAGCTGGTGGCGGCGCCGCAGGCGGCGGGGCGGGTGCCGCCGGTGGCGGGGCCGGGGCCGGGGCGGGCGCGGCCCCGGGGATGTCGGCGGCGCCGTAGCTGGCCAGCAGGGCCGGGAGACCGTCGTTGAAGCCGAGGCCCATGGCCGCGACCCGCCACTCGTCCTTGACGTACAGCTCGGTGACGATGATGGCCCGCTCCGCGGTGAAGTCGGCGCCGGTGAACGGGAAGGTCATGACCTCGCCCCCGCCCACGGCGGAGATCCGCACCTGGCCCGACGACAGCGCCGAGAAGGGCTGGGCGCTGCCCACGACGATGGCCAGCCGCTGCCCGGCGGGGAGCTGCGACAGGTCGATCCAGGTCACCCCGGTGTCGCCGTCCTTGGCGCCCTGCCAGACGATGAACCCGCCACCGCCGGTGGGCGAGTGGGCGCCCACGACCGACTGCGGGTCGACGACCTTCTGGTCCGGGCCGAGCACGAGGCACAGCACGGTGTCGGCCTCGTGGCCGCCACCCGTGAGCCGGACCCCGACCTCGATCTGCTGGGTCGGCGTCAGCGCCGACAGCTTCGACTTCTGACCCCTGGTGAACTGCACGGCCCGTGGCGACCCGTCAGCCGACGTTGATGCCGTAGCTCTGGGCCAGCGGGCCCAGGCCACCGGTGTAGCCCTGGCCGACGGCCCGGAACTTCCACTCGTCGGCGTGGCGATAGACCTCGCCGAAGATCATCGCCGTCTCCACCGAGGCGTCCTCGGACAGGTCGTAGCGGGCGATCTCGACGGCATTCTCGTCGTTGACGATGCGGATGAAGGCGTTCTCGACCTGGCCGAAGTTCTGACCCCGGGCCTGGGCGTCGTGGATCGTGACGGCGACGACCAGCTTGTCGACGTCCGGCGGGACGGCGGTGACGGTGACCTTGATGGCCTCGTCGTCGCCCTCGCCCTCACCGGTGAGGTTGTCGCCGGTGTGCTCGATCGAGCCGTCGGTGCTCTTGAGGTTGTTGTAGAAGATGAAGTCCGAGTCGGACCGCACCCGCCCCTCGGCGTTGAGCATGAAGAGGCTGGCATCGAGGTCGAAGTCGGCACCGTCGGTGGAGCGCGTGTCCCACCCGAGGCCGATCAGGATGCGGTTGAGGCCGGGGGCCTCCTTCGACAGCGAGACGTTCCCGCCCTTGTTCAACGACACGCCCATGGGTCCGTGCCCTCCTTGGTCGACGATGTGCGGCGGACCTTAGTCAGCCCTCGGGCCGCTCGTTCCCGCGTCACCCGCAAGGGTGTGGGGTGCCCCTCAGAGCGAGCCGCGGGCCCCGTCGGACCACCCCGGCACGGCGACCCGCTGCCCGTCGATG
Organism: Iamia sp.; assembly: GCA_036380755.1. Taxonomy (GTDB): domain Bacteria; phylum Actinomycetota; class Acidimicrobiia; order Acidimicrobiales; family Iamiaceae; genus Iamia. The sequence goes on from DASVEC010000260.1 coordinate 1,354, forward strand.
CGCCCGGCGGCCAGGACGAGCACGGAGAGCGGACCGGCGGAGACGCCCGGGGGCCGCCAGCCGCCGTGGATGTCGTAGGCCGTGTTGGTCGTGCGGTTCTCGGTGACGCCCGGCGCGCCGGGCTCGACCGGGCCTGCTCCCGTCGACCAGTGGATGACGGCCTCGGTGCAGCCGGGCGGCCACACCCACCGCACGATCGGCCCGGTGTCGTCGATCTCGACCCGGACCCGCTCGACCTCGGCCACACCGGGGTGGGCGACGGCCGGGCCGACGACGCTCTGGCCGCCGACCGCGTAGACCGGGACGTACCAGCGGGGCCCGCCGTCGGCTCCGTCGTAGGCCGTCCCGTCGGAGCCGGCCAGGGCTCCGCCGATGCTCCGGCGGGCGGCGTCGTCGACCACCGACCCCGCGGCGACGGTCGGTGCCTCGCGGGCCCGGAGCACGACGGCCTCCACGCCCGGCCCGGGGACCGGCAGGGTCACGGTGATCGACCGGCCGCGGGGCGCCACCGTCGGCGCCGGGGGCGCGTCGGGGAGGGCGAAGGCCACCGCCTCCACGGCCACCCCGTCGGACCGGGTCAGGCCGGAGGTGGCCGTGGCCGGGTACTCGATCGTCACCTGGTAGCGGTAGCGGGTCCCGGTGCGCACGGCGCTGTCGAGCACGCCGGTCGGCCCACCCCTGAGCTTGCGGGTCATGGCCTCGGGGTCGTCGGGCTGGGCCCGCTCGACCCACACCTCGCCCGTCCGCACCGGGCGCCAGCGCAGCTCGACGGCACCGTCGTGCTCGATGGCCTCCAGCCCGGCGACGTCGGGGGCCGGGACGACGGGGTCCGACCGGGACTCGGGGGCGGTGATGCCCAGCCGGGCGGCGACGACGGCGTAGGTGACGGGCTCGCCGGCGGGGGCGCCGGCGTCCTCCAGCTCGGTGTCGGTGGTGCGGCCCAGGGGCGTGGAGGCCCCACCGGACCGATCGATCGTGCGCTCGACGCGGTACTCGACCGGGCCGGGCGACGGTGAGGGCGACCAGCGCACGGTGAGCACCCCGCCGGCGCGGGCGACGGTGACATCGGTGGCCGGCTGCACGCCGACGTCGGCGAGGGCCTCGGCCACGGCCGAGGCGCCGGGGAAGCGGTCGAGGACGGCCAGCAGGGCCGTCTCGCGGTCGTCGTCCTCGGCGGCCGCGGTCACGGCGGTGGCGACCTCGTCCTCGAGCGCCGCGACCCGCGCCGTGGCGTCCTCGAGCGTCGTGCCGTCGGCGGCCGGGCGGTCGGACGCGATGCGGCCCAGGCTGGTGACGTAGCGCCGGGCGTCGTCGACCCGCCTCGTGTCGAGGGCGTAGGCGAGGTTGTCCCAGGCGTCGTCGGCGGTGCGGCCGGCGGCGTCGACCCGCTCGCGGAGCCGGACCAGGTCGGGCAGGTCGTCACCCCACGCCGCGGCCTGCTCGACCCGCTCGGCGGCGGCGCCGAGCCGGCCGGCGTCGAGGTCGGCGGCGGCCCGCTCCAGGTCCTCGGCGGCCTCGTCGTAGGCCCGCAGGTCGAACCGGCACGAGGCACAGCGCACGTCGCTCCGGGCCGCCCGCCGCCCGCAGCGGGGGCAGTCGCGGTAGAGGTCGGAGCCGCAGCGGGAGCACTCGGTCGCATCGCCGGCGACGTTGGTGGCGTTGCAGGTGGCGCAGACGACGTAGTCGGCGACCGAGCCCACGTCGATGGGCGCGTGGAGCTCGCGGGCGACCTCGACGACCAGGTCGCGGGCGACGGCGGGGTCCAGCCCGGCCGACACCGCCTCGCGGGTCAGCCGCTCGGACTCGGCCGCGCTGACCCGGTCCTCCAGCAGCACGGCCGTCTCGATGGCGGGCCGGATCTCCTCCTTCACCCCCTCCTCGATGCCGGCGACGTAGCGCAGCGGATCGCCGGTGACCAGGAGCGTCTCGCTGAGGGCCAGCAGCTCGTCGACGACGGTGCGCAGGCGGTCGTGGCGCCGCTGGCGGTTGCGGGCGTCGATGGCCTCGCGACGGGATTCGATGGCCTCGGTGGCGGCGCCGACGGGCAGGCCGAGGAAGCCGAAGAGGGTGCGGTGGGTGCCGGCGTCGCGGTCGAGCCGCTCGAGCTCGGCCAGCAGGCTGGCCACCTGCTTGCGCTGCGCCGCCGAGATGGGCTCGACCGCATCGGCCTCCTCGTCGACGAGCGTGCGGCCCTCGAGGCGGGCGTCGATCTGGGCGTCGGTGATGCCCTCGCGGGCGGCCAGCGAGCGGAGCCGGTCGAGGCGGTCGCGGGGGATGCCGCCGTGGCGCCGCTCGAGGGCGTCGAGCAGCTCGTCGACCCGGGCGGCCGCGGCGGCGTCGGCGGTGGCCGATGCCCCCTGGACCCGGGCCCGGGCCTCGGCCCGCCGGTTGGCGTCGAGCAGCTGGCCCGAGATGACGTCCTGCTGCTTCAGCAGCGACGACACCAGGCCCTTGTAGCGGGGGCTCGACTGCTCCTTGCGCCAGAAGGCCACCACCTCGCCCATGCGCTGGCGGATGAGGTCCTCGTCGTCGACGGACGGGTCGAGGCCCACCACCGTGAAGGGGTCGCTGACGTCGTGCTCGCCCCGGTCGAGCAGCGGCTTCAGGACCTCCTTGCGGTAGCTGTTGGCGTCGAACACGGAGGAACGTCTACATCGACGGCTTGCGCAGGTCGACGTCGCCCTTCTCGGAGGCGATGGTCTCGGGGCTGAGGGCGGCGCCGGTCTCGACCCGGAGGTGGAGGGGCTCGTCCATGGCCACGTGGCGGCCGGTGACGTCGAGGGTGCCGTCGGACCCCATGGCGAAGGTGATCTCGACCGCGGCGCCCTTCTTGTGGCCCGAGGGGATGCCGGTGATCGAGCCCGAGATCAGGAGGGTGTTGTCGGCCGGATCGGGCGACTCCTCGCTGCCACCCTGCTCGAAGACGTCGAGCTGCACCTCCGACTGGTCGTCGACCACCGTGTAGAAGGTGTCGGTGATGACCAGCGGCAGGCTGTCGTTGCGGTGGGTGAGGAACGACGCCGTCGTGGTGCCGTCCGATCCCTGGATCAGCAGGCCGAAGCCGCGGGAGCACACGTTCTGGACCTGCGTGCCCACCAGGTCGGACACCACGTCGCTGGGCAGGCCGTAGCTCTCCGCGGCATCGCCCAGCACCTTGTCCAGGTCGACGGTGTCGGCCTCGTCGAGCGACTGGCCCTCGGTCAGCTTGCCCTGGGCCACCAGGTCGTCGATCACGACCTGCTCGATCTCCTTCTTCTGGCCGTAGATCGCCGCGCCCTTGGCCACGGCCAGGTCGGGGTCGGCCAGCTGGGGGTCGAAGCCGAAGTCGGTGCGCAGCTTCTCGGCCACGGCCGGCATCTTGGACGAGCCACCGACGAGGAGGACGCGGTCGATCTTGGTGACGTTGCGGGCCTCGGCCGCCTTGGTGACCGCCCGGGTGAGCTGCATGGTCCGGGTGAGGAGGCTGGCGGTGAGCGTCTCGAGCTCCTCCCGGGTCACCGTGATGTTGGCCCGGTGACCGGCGTGGACCACCAGGACGTCGGTCGAGTCCCGGTTGGTCAGGTTCTGCTTGGCCTCCTCGGCCGCCGAGATGAGGTCCTGGGCGCCGTAGGAGTCGTCGAGCGGGTCCTCGGCGTCGGGGCACTCCTCCATGAAGCGCTCCGACAGGTGGGTGGCGAGGCGGGCGTCCCAGTCGGCGCCGCCCAGCTCGTGGTCGCCGTCGGTGGTGATCACCTTGATCTTGCGCTCGGACAGCTCGATCACGGTGACGTCGAAGGTGCCGCCGCCGAGGTCGTAGACCAGCACCGTCTCGGCCTCGGTGCCCTGGCTGGCGAAGCCGTAGGCGAAGGCCGCGGCCGTCGGCTCGTTGATGATGTCGACGACGTTCATCCCGGCGTACTCGCCGGCGAGCTTGGTGGCCTTGCGCTCCTCGTCGCCGAAG
>DASVEC010000261.1:0-3448 GCA_036380755.1 Iamia sp.
GTCGATCACGTCGGCCAGGAGCTGAGCGATCATCTCGCCCTTCCGCTCCTCCAGCTTCACCAGCCGCTCCGACACCCCGGCGTCGATCGCCGCCTTCGCCACCCTGGCCAGCCGGTCCGACCACTCCCCCAGCAGCTTCACCCACAGCGACACCGCAGCCGCCTTCTCCGTCGATGAGAACTCGGAGCCGTTGGGTCCGCCGTAGCCCTCGGTCTCCTTCGTTGTGCCCCACACCACGTCGGCCGGGCTCAGCTCCTGCACCTGCAGGGTGAGCCACGCCACCACGCCAGCGGCTCGATGCACCTCGCCGAGGAGGGCCGAGTGCGGGTCTATCTCCAGCGGCAGGCCGAGCGTCACGGCGGCAGCCTCGGCCTTGGCCGTCTCCAGGCGACGGGCAGCGGCGGCCTTCACTGCCGGGGCACTTCCCCCATGGACTCGGCACACGGTGGCGCCCCTGATGGCCCAGGCTCCGCATGGCTCACCGTTGGTCTTCCGGGCGGAGCACTTGAGTCGCTGACGCTCAGGGTTCATAGGTCACAACGACGATCATCGATTCCATGGGTCCGCTGCCCACCACTCTACGTGAACCCGCATGATGCCGGGATGTAACCCGCGGGTCCGGTCGTCATGATGTCACCCCGGCCTGATAATCTCTCCTGGTCAGGTCCGGTGGGGAGGGATACCCAGGGTCAGAGTGTTGAGGGATTCGCCATTCCCGGCGCTCCCCTAGGTAACCCTCCCCTAAGGCGTGGTCGGCTCACCGCTGACCCCCACGGCTACGCTCCGTGACGACACATCGGCGGACCACCGACACACAGATCGAGTGGAAGGTCCATCGTGCTCGCCCGCATAGCCGCTGGAGTCGTCGGCGCCATCGTCGCCGGATGGATCGCCATCGACTGGGGCCGCATCGGCGCCATGCTCGCCATCGACTGGACCCCCGTCGCCACCGCAGCGGCAGCAGGGATCGGCGCCGCCGGCACAGCAGCAGCAGCGTTCTTCGCCGTCTGGCGACAAAGGAGCGGCTCAGTGAAGACGTCCGAGGCCGCCGAGCTGTGGGCCTTCACCACGACCCTGATGCGAGACCTACGTGAGGACCTGGTCAAGGCCCGGGAGCGGATCGCAGTGCTGGAGGGGGAGCGAGAAGAGGACCGCGTCCGGATCTCCGACCTGGAGGGCGAGGTCCACCGACTGAAGGTAGGACAGCAGCCATGAGCGAGCACGACACCCCCGACCACAAGGACCCGGTGGCCCGCTACGACGACATGGCCGACCAGGATCCCGTGGCCCGCTACGACGAGTTGACGGACCGGGTGCGGATGCTGGCCGTACCGGCCGACCAGGTGGTGTCCCGCCGGATCATCCTGTCGATCACCGCCGCCATGCTCGCCCTGCTCGTCGCCATCCTGGCCGGCGTCGTCGGGATCACCTTCGACACCAACCAGGACCAGGAGCAGATCGTCAAGCCGCTCCAGGATCGCAACATGGAGCTGGAGGAGATGGTCGCCGACCTGGAGGACGTGAACGAGCAGGCCGTCGCCGAGGTGATCCGCCTCGCCACCCTGCTCCAGGAGAACGGCATCGACCCGGGGTTCATCGAGATCAGACCCACCGACGAAGGAGACTGACCCATGCCCATCCTGGCCCTGGCCCTGCTGCTGATGGTGACCGCCCTGGAGGTGCTCGATCAGGTCGACGTGCTGCTCGGCATCGTCGTCCCCGTCATCGTCGCCTACGTGGTCCGCTCCACCGCGGACGCCCGCACCAAGCAGTGGGTGACGCTCGGCGTCGTCGCTCTCGTCACCGTGCTGTCGCTGCTCACCGAGGACTGGTCGGCGATCACGCCCGAGCTCGTCGCCCGCCGGGCGATGCTGCTGGCCGGTGAGGCTCAGGTGACCTACGTGGCGGTGTCGGCCGCTGTGCAGCGCTGGACCGGTGCCTGCTCGATGAACGACCTCGAAGTGTTCGCCCCGGACCGGGGCATCGGGCCGGCCGGTCACGAGCCGTGCCTCAGCAGGGGCGATGCAGAGACGTTCTCCCCAGGCAGGGCCGACGAGCCGTCCGATCTCGGCCCCTGGATGTAGCATCGACATCGGTGGTTGGGGGCCCTGCCGGAACCCGCCACCTCCTCACGCTGGCGACTCCGCTCGCCGGCCCTTCTCCAACCCGCCTGGAGCGATGAGCGCCCCCCACCTGCTAGGTGTGAGGGGCGCTCATCGTGTAGGGGCCACATGTCCCGCCCCGGGGGGAGAGAGGGTCATGGGTGGAGGAGTAGCGTTCCCGCGCTGCTTCCCCGGCCCCTTCCCCCCGGGGAAGGATGATTGCCGGCTCAACCGGCGGCGGCCTCCGGCGGGGGGCGGTACGAGCGGGCCGGCGCCCACTGCCTCAGCTCCAAGGCGTTCGCTCGGGCGTAGATCGTGGTCGCCGCCAGCGACCCGTGGCCCAGCCACTCACTCAGCACATGCACCGGCATGCCTCCCGCCGCGGCATCCGACGCCATCGTGTGGCGCCAGTCGTGCGGCCTGACGTGCAGCCCGGCGGCGTGGGTGGCCGTGGTCATCAGGTGGCGGATGTGGCTGTAGGACAGCGGAGCGCCGAAGGGGTTGGGCCACAACGGGCCGACCTGGCGATCACCTACCCATGCCGACAGTGCGGCCACCAGCTCGTCGTTCGCCACCGGGAGCGCCCGCTCCTTCGACCCCTTGCCGTGCACCAGGAGCAGGCACTCACGGCGGTCCCAGTGCTCGACCCGGAGGGCGTGGATCTCGCTGACCCGGAGCCCGAGGTGGAGGGCGAGCAGGATCATCGTCGCGGTCCGCTCCGACGCGGTGGAGACGACGGCGCCGGCCACCGCGGTCGGCACACGGCGCGGCAGCGGGCGGGGCACCTTCGGCTGGGCCACCCCGTCGACCGGGTTGGCTGCGGCCAGGGCCCTGCCGGGCGCGGTGGCCCAGCAGTAGAAGCACCTGATGGTCGACAGGTAGACCTTGCGGGACGAGGCGCGCAGATGACTGAGGCCGTGCTCCAGCCAGTCTTCAACGTCGAGCGTGGTGACGTCGTCGACCGAGATGTCGCGGCCGATGTGCTCGACGAATGATCTGGTATGCGTGCCCAGGTTGCGGCGGGTGAGCTGATTGATCTCGTGGCGACGAAGACGGCCGTCGGCCCAGGCCGTCATGGCGTCGTCAACGAGTGGACTGGAGTTCATGGCTTGCCCCTGTGGTAGGGGAAAGTCAACGCGGGAATCTGCCCCACAACATAACGTGTGAATCCTTTGCACATCAAGCTGAACATTGCAGCAATGAGTCCGGACCGTTTCCGGTGCCTGTCACCTACGCGACCAGGGCCGCAAGCTCATGCTTCAAGAAGTGATGGACCCTGTTCTTGATCAGCCAATCAGCCGCATTTGGCCCTGAGGACACGAACAGATCGGCGTAATAGTCCTCTT
>DASVEC010000262.1:0-11644 GCA_036380755.1 Iamia sp.
GGCGCGGCGCCAGCGGTCGGGCTCCCAGCCCACCGCGGCGTAGGTCGCCATGGCGCCCCAGTCGTGGCCGACGATCACCGCCCGGTCGTCGCCCCCGAGGGCCTCGTGCAGCCGGCTGGCGTCGCGGGCCAGCGCACCGACCTGGTAGAGCCCGTCGGCAGGGACCGAGGTCGGGGCGTAGCCGCGCAGCCACGGCGCCACCGGGCGGAAGCCGGCCTCGCGCAGCGCGGGGACGAGGTGGCGCCACGTCGGGGCGGCATCGGGGAAGCCGTGGAGCAGCAGGGCGAGGGGCGCGTCGGCGTCGGCCGTGGGGTCGGTGAGCCAGGCGACGTCGACGTCGCCGAGGTCGGTGTGCTCGATCGCCAGGCCGGTCGGAGGGGTGGGTTCCATCGGCCGGTGACCGTACTGCGAGGGCCCGACCGCGTGACGACCTTCACGAACGCTCGCGGCAGGGGTCCTGGCGCTTGCCGGCGTATCTGAGATTCCTGTCACACACAGGCCAGCCGCCGTCCATCCCGACTACGGTGCGCCGCCACCTGGGGGCAGGTTCCAAGGGGATCCACACATGGTCGACATCACGTTCTGGGGAGTCCGAGGCTCGACCCCCTGTCCGTGCGATGCGAACCGGCGCTACGGCGGCAACACCGCCTGCGTGTCGATCGAGCGCCCCGGCCGGGCGCCGATCATCCTCGACCTGGGGACGGGGCTCCGGTTCTTCGGCCAGACCCAGCCCACCGACGGCACGTTCGAGGGCCACGCCTTCGTCACCCACATCCACTGGGACCACGTCCAGGGCCTCCCGTTCTTCGTCCCCGTGCTCGCCCCTGGCGCCCGGCTCAGCGTGCGGGCCCCGCGCCCCGAGGCCGACCTGAGCCTGAAGGATGCCTTCGGCCAGTTCCTCCGGCCGCCGTACTTCCCCGTCACCGCCGAGCAGCTCCACGGCCACATCGACTTCCTCGACTTCGACGACGGCGACACGGTCGAGATCGACGGGGCCGTCGTCACCGCCCGCACCGTGCCCCACGTCGGCGCCACCAACGGCTACCGGGTCGAGGTCGACGGCGTCGTCATCGCCTACATCAGCGACCACCAGCAGCCGATCGACGGCACCGACCGCATCGCCGAGGGTGCGCTGGCGCTGTGCGACGGCGCCGACCTGGTGATCCACGACGCCCAGTTCACGCCGGACGACTTCGCCGGCAAGTCCGACTGGGGCCACTGCACCGTCGACTACGCCGTGCACGTGGCGGCCACCGCCGGCGCCTCGCGCCTGGCGCTGTTCCACCACGACCCCGAGCGCCACGACGAGGGCGTCGACGCCCTGCTGCGCCACGCCCGCCAGGAGGGCGCGGCCCGTGGTCTGGCCGAGGTGCTCGCCGCCGCCGAGGGCACGACCGTGTCGCTCCGGCGCGCCGGCATCGCCCGGCCCCGCCCGCTGGCCCCGGCGGCCGACGTCGTCAACGGGGCCACACGGGACGCCGAGGCGGTCCGGGCCGTGGCGGCCGGCCGCCGCTAGCGGCCGACCCCACCCGCTCGCCCGTGGACCTGGCCGAGGACCCCGACCACGAGGCCGTCGCCGCCGGGGTGCGAGCCCTGTGCGCCGGCTTCGACGACGACTACTGGGCCGGGTGCGACCGGGACCATCGCTTCCCGTGGGAGTTCTACGACGCCATGGCCGCCGGGGGCTGGGTCGGCGTCGCCATCCCCGAGCGCTTCGGCGGCGGCGGGTGCGGCATCACCGAGGCGGCCATCCTCATGCGGGAGGTGGCGGCGTCGGGAGCGGCGATGAACGGCTGCACCGCGCTGCACCTCACCGTGTTCGGGCTCGAGCCGGTCGTGCGGTTCGGCAACGAGCGGCTGCAGTCGGAGTTCCTCCCGCGGGCGGCGGCCGGCGACCTCCACGTCGCCTTCGGCGTGACCGAGCCGACGGCCGGCACCGACACCTCGCGCATCGCCACCCGGGCGGTGCGCGACGGCGACGACTGGCGCGTCTCGGGCCAGAAGATCTGGACGTCGAAGGCCGAGGAGTCGTCGGTGTGCCTGCTGCTGGCCCGCACCGGCGAGGCCGACGCCGGGCTCGACGGGCTGAGCCTCTTCCTCGTCGACCTCGACCCGGCCCACGTCACCATCCGGCCCATCCCCAAGACGGCCCGCAACGCGGTGGGCAGCTGCGAGGTCTTCTACGACGACCTCCCCGTCGAGGGCTGGCGCCTGGTGGGGGAGGAGGGCAAGGGCTTCCGCCACCTCCTCAGCGGGCTCAACCCCGAGCGCATCCTGATCGCGGCCGAGGCCGTCGGCACCGGGCTGGCCGCCCTGCGGCGAGGCGTGGCCTACGCCCAGGAGCGGCAGGTGTTCGGCCGCCCGATCGGCGCCAACCAGGCGATCGCCCACCCCCTCGCCGACGCCCACGCCCGGTTGCGGGCGGCGTGGCTGATGATCCAGCTGGCGGCCTGGCGCTACGACCACGGGCTGCCGTGCGGCGAGGAGGCCAACACGGCCAAGTACCTCGCCGCCGAGGCCGGCTTCGACGCCTGCGACCGGGTGCTCCAGGTCCACGGCGGGCTGGGCTTCGCCGAGGAGTACCACGTGGGCCGGTACTGGCGCGAGGCCCGGATCATGAAGGTGGCCCCGGTGAGCCAGGAGATGTCGCTCAACTACCTGGCCTCCAACGTCCTCGGGTTGCCGAAGAGCTACTAGGCGCTGCCTAACCTGACGACGTGTCAGATCACGGACCTGCCATCGACCCCTCGAAGTTCCGCACCGTGCTGGGCCACTTCCCGACAGGGGTCGCGGTGATCGCGGCGGAGGACGACGCCGGGAAGGTCGGCCTCGCCGTGAGCTCGTTCTTCTCCGCATCGCTCGACCCGCCGCTGGTCGGCTTCTGCGCCGGGGACCAGTCCTCGAGCTGGCCGCGGATCCGCGAGGCGGGCCGGTTCTGCGTCAACATCCTCGCCGCCTCGCAGGAGGACGTCTGCCGGGTCTTCGCCGGCAAGGGCGAGGACAAGTTCGCCGGCATCGGCTACGACGCGGCCCCGTTCTCGGGCGCGCCCCGCATCCACGACGTCCTGGCCTGGATCGACTGCGAGCTCGACGGCGTGCACCGGGCCGGCGACCACGACGTCGCCATCGGCCGGGTCCACGACCTCGCCGTCGCCGACGAGGGCCACCCCCTGGTCTTCTTCCGCGGCGGCTACGCCGACCTCGAGCGCTAGCTACTCGACGTCGAGGGCGGTGAGGAGGAAGGCGAGGGTCTCGGCTTCGCGGCGCCAGGCGTCGTAGCGACCCGACGGGCCGCCGTGGCCGGCGCCGAGCTCGACGCGGAAGACGACGGGGCGGTCGGGTGACGACGACGTGCGCTCGCGCAGGCGCTGGACCCAGATGGCGGGCTCGTGCACGCCGACCCGGGGGTCGTTGAGGCCACCGGTGGCCAGCACGATCGGGTACGGCCCGGTGCCCACGTTCTCGGTCGGGCTGTACGACCGCATGGTGGCGAAGACGTCGGGGTCGGTGATGGGGTTGCCCCACTCCTCCCACTCGGTGGCCGTCAGCGGGGCGTCGGGGTCGAGGATCGTCTGGAGGGCGTCGACGAAGGGCACCTCGGCCACGACGGCCCGGAAGCGCGAGGGCGCCAGGTTGGTGGCGGCGCCGACGAGCAGCCCGCCGGCCGACCCGCCCCGGATGGCGATGCGCCCACCATCCGCCCAGCCGGTGGCGGCCAGGTGATCGGCCGCCGCCACCAGGTCGGAGAAGGAGTGGGGCTTGGCCAGGAGCTTGCCGTCCTCGTACCAGGACCGGCCCATCTCGCCGCCGCCCCGCACGTGGGCGATGGCGAACACGACACCCCGGTCGAGGAGCGACAGCCGGGGGATCGAGAACCAGGGGTCCATGCTGATCTCGTAGGCGCCGTAGCCGTAGAGCACGAGCGGCCGGGTGCCGTCGGGCTCGACGTCGGCCCGGTAGGCGAGCGACACGGGCACCTGCGTCCCGTCCTCGGCGGGGGCCCACACCAGCTCGGTCCGGTAGTGGGCGGGGTCGAAGTCACCCAGCACCGGCGTCTGCTTGAGGAGCACCCGCTCGCCCGTGGCCAGGTCCTCCTCGAACAGGCTGCCGGGCGTGGTGAGCGACTGGTACGAGAAGCGGTAGCGGGTCGTGTCCCACTCCTCGTTGGCGCCCCCGCCCAGCGAGTAGCCGGCATCAGGGAAGGTGAGGTCGCGGCTGGCCGTGAGGTCGTCGACCGGCAGGATCCGGAGGGCGGGCTTGCCGCCGGTGCGCAGGTGCACGACCAGGTACGACCGGAAGGCCTCGACGCCGACGATCCTGGTGCCGGGCTCGTGGGGGATCACCGGCTCCCATCGAGCACGGCCGGGGGCGGCGACGGGAGCCCGCCACAGGGCGAAGTCGAGGGCGTCGTCGTTGGACACCAGGTAGAGCCAGTCGCCGTGGTGGGCGGCCTGGATCTCGATGCCCTGCCGGCGCGGGATCGCCAGGCGGGCCCCGTCGGCCACGGCGTGGGCGTCGACCAGGTGGAGCTCGGACGTGATGGCGCTGCCGACGTCGATCACGATCAGGTCGCCGCTGCGGCTGGCCCCGACCCCGACCCAGAAGCGGTCGTCGGGCTCCTCCAGCAGCAGGGCGTCGTCGCCGCCCCGGGGATCGGCACCGAGGAAGTGCGAGTGGACCCGCCACGGCCGCTGGGCCGGGTCGAGGGTCGTGTAGACGAAGCCGGAGCTGTCGGCGGCCCAGGCGAAGCCGTAGGACACGTTGGGGATGGAGACGGGCAGGTCGTCGCCGGTGCGGAGGTCGCGGATCCGCAGGGTGTGCTGCTCGGAGCCGTCGTGGTCGACGGCGTAGGCCAGGAGCCAGCCGTCGGGGCTGACGTCGGCCACGCCCAGCGACAGGTAGGGGTGACCCTCGGCCAGGGCGTTCTCGTCGAGGATCACGGCCGGCTCGGTGTCGGGCGCCGCGCCGGTGCCGTCGCCGACGTCGGGCCGCCGCTGGTGGATGGCGTAGGACGCTCCCTCGACGGTGCGGGACTGGTACCACCAGGCGCCTTTGCGGTGGGGGACCGACAGGTCGTCCTCCTGGGTCCGCTCGCGGATCTCGCCCTCGATCGTGTCCACCAGGGGCTTCAGCGGCCCGAGCACGGCGTCGGCGTGGGCGTCCTCGGCCTCGAGCAGCGGCAGGAGGGCGGGGTCGTCGTGGTCGCGCATCCAGCCCAGGTCGTCGGGGTCGGTCACGCCGTGGCGGGTGCGCTCTGCGGGGCGCCGCTCGGCGACGGGCGGGTCGGCGACGGCGAAGCGGGGAGCGGCGGGGGGCTCGTGGGTCACCCGCACGACGATACGGTCGGGCGATGGCGATCTACGCGCTGGGCGACCAGGTGCCCTCCATCCACTCCGATGCCTACGTGCACCCCGACGCCGTGATCATCGGCTCGGTGACGATCGGGGCCGAGTCGTCGATCTGGCCCCACGCCGTCCTGCGGGGCGACGACGGCGAGATCCTGATCGGCGCCGGCACCAGCATCCAGGACGGCACGGTCGTCCACACCACCCCGATCTGGAACACGACCGTGGGCGACGACTGCGTGATCGGCCACAACGTCCACCTCGAGGGCTGCACCGTCGAGGACCGCGCCCTGGTGGGGTCGGGGTCGGTGGTGCTGCACCGGGCCATCGTCCGCTCCGAGGGCCTGGTCGGCGCCAACGCCCTGGTCACGAACGACACCGAGGTGCCGAGCCGGGCCATGGCCCTGGGCGTCCCGGCCGTGATCAAGGAGGGCCGCGTCGACCCCGTGGTCATGATCGAGATGGCGGCCAAGGCCTACCGCGATCGCATCCCCCGCTACCGCGACGGACTGCGCCGCCTGGACTGAGGCTCTAGGCCCGCGCCATCTCGATCAGGCGGACGTCGCCGCGGGCGGCCCGGTAGCGGGCCCAGGTGGCGATGGCCGGGTCGCCGGTGAGCACCACGATCTGAGTGCGCTCGGACACCCGGACGAGGAGGTCGAGCAGGTCGAGCAGGTCGTCGGGCGCCAGCCCCACGAGGGCCTCGTCGAGCACGAGGGGGGCGATGGCGGTGACGCCCTCCGGCCGCAGCAGGGCGATCCGGCCCAGCAGGGCCTCCCGGGTGCGCTCGACGTCGGTCCCGCCGCCGCCCTCCAACCGGGCCAGGCGATCGGCCACCGCCGCCAGCTGCCGGCGGGTGGCGGCCAGGTCGGCGTCGTCGGGCAGCTCGGCGATCCGGGCCCGCAGCGAGGCCCGGCGCCGGGCCAGGAGGCGGACCACCGGGTCGGTCTCCTCCCGCCCGTCGGGCTGGGAGCGCCGGCAGGCGAGGGCCTCGAGCAGTGCGGCGCCCGGCCCCAGGGGCCCGACCGGCACGTCGGCCGCCCGGGCCAGGGCGGCCAGCTCGCGGTCGCACGCCTCGATCTCGGCCTCGGCGTCGGCCCGCGCCTGCTCGATCTCGGCGACCGCCCGGCCCAGGGCGATGCGGGCGTCGGTCTCGCTCCGGCGGCGGTCGGCGCTGGTGGTCGGGGTCGAGCCGCTGACCCGGCGCACCACGTCGACGGCGGCGAGCAGCCGCGTGGCGAGCGGCCCGCCGGCGATGCGGAGGTCGCCCGCGGCCGGGGGCGGCGGCCGGGTCGGGTCGTCCTCGACCGAGCGCAGCACGGCGGCGGTGCGCTCCAGGACCTTGCCGGCGTCGCGGCGCCGCTGGAGCAGCTCGTCGATGCGCGCCGTCGAGGCGGCCACGGCGTCGAGGTCCGGCGCCCGCAGCGACGCGACCGCGGCCCATCCACCCTCCGGGTCGTGGCCCTCGTCGCCGATCTCGACCAGCAGCCGGGCCCGCTCGGCCGCCCCCGCCTCGACGGCGGACAGCTCGCGGACCAGCTGGCGGTGGGCGATGGCCACGGAGATCCGCTCGGCGGCGAGGGCCGGGTCGGGCTGCTCGTCGCCCCCGCCCAGCTCGGCCGGTCCCACGACCATCAGGCGGCGGACCTCGGCCTCCGGGTCGGGTCCCGCCCGGGATCCGGTGGTGGTGCCGGGCTCGATGCGCCCGGGCTGGCCCAGGTCGTCGCGCACCACGATGCTGGCGGGGCCGACACCGGCCAGGCCGGAGGCGAGCAGGTGGGCGAAGCGCTCCCGGCCGGGTCCGTCGAGACCGGCCACCACGGTGACGCGCTCGCCCAGCGGGACGTGCACCGGACCGGTGGGATGGGGGATCAGCAGCTCGTCGACCAGCACATCGCCTCCGCCCGGTCAATCGGCCGCGGCGAGGGGGTTCTGAAGGGCCTGGTCAGGCCTCGCTGGCGAGGTAGTCGAGGGCTGGCACGGCCGACACGTTGCGGATCACGGCAAAGGCGACCAGGAAGCCGATGACCCCCAGCCAGGCCCGGTGCGACAGCCGCGGGAACCGCAGCGCCGCCGGCCAGCGGGGCGGGCCGGTGTCCCGGCGCCGGGCCAGGGTGGCGCGCAGGCCGTGGATCATCCACAGCGCCCAGGCGAGCAGCGCCAGCGGCATCAGGACGGTGAGGAGGGCGTTGTGGTCCAGGGCGGTGCCGATGTCGCCGTGGGTGAGGGCGTGGAGGGCCCGGGTGCCGCCGCAACCGGGGCAGTCGAGCCCGGTGAGCTCGCGGAGCGGGCAACCGGGGAACAGGCCCCCGCCGGTGTTGGGGTCCTGCCAGGCGGTGTAGGCCGTGCCCAGGCCGATGATCCCGCCGACCAGGGCCGGGGCCACCCACGGGCGCCGGTGGCGGAGCCGGGCCAAGGCGTTGCTCTCGACCTCCAACGTCGCCGTCACGGGCGCCACTCTACGACCGGCGCGGCCGCCTAGGGCACCGCGTGGCCGGCGGCGATCGCCGCGTCCATCTCCTGGCCGCGGACCATGGCCTGGCCGATCTCGGTGGCCAGGTCGGGGTACTTGGTCATGAGGGTCGCGTAGATGAGGGTCTGCTCCTCGAGCAGGTCGGCGTCGGGGGCGAGGGTGGCGGCGGCGCCCTCCAGGTAGAGCATCTGCTTGGTCAGGAGGACCAGCTCGCGCGGGATGCGCACCCGGTACCGCACCATCGAGCGGATCATGGTGTCCATCAGCTCGCCCAGCTGGGCGGTGACGACGCCCTCTTGGACGAAGGGCTCGTAGAGCTCCTGGATGGTGCGGGCCATGTCGTCCACGTCGACGTCGGGCGGCACCGAGCCGAACGACCGCAGGGCGCGGACCATCGCCGGGTAGTCGTTGGTCGTGACCGCCATCAGGTAGGTGGCCAGGCGGGTGCGGGTCGACTCGGTGAGCCGGCCGACGATGCCGAAGTCGAAGAGGACGAACGTGCCGTCGGGCAGGACGGTCATGTTCCCGGCGTGCAGGTCGCCGTGGAAGAAGCCGTGGACGAGCACGCCCTCGACCACGGTCTGCACGCCGAGGCGGAGCAACCGCTGGGTGTCGATCCCGGCCTCGTGCATCGCCTGGACGTTGTCGAAGCGGAGGCCGTCGATCCGCTCCATGGTGAGGACCCGCCGGCCCACCAGGTCGTGGTGGACCTCCGGCACCCGGCAGTCGTCGATCTGCGAGTCGACCAGGACCTGGCGCATCCGGTCCATGTTCTCGGCCTCGAGCCGGAAGTCCATCTCCTCGTGGAGGGTGCGGGCGAAGTCCTCGGCCAGGGCGCGGGGCGAGCCGACCGACGCCTGGGGGATGTGCTCCAGCAGCTCGCAGACGATGAGGAGGGCCCGCAGCTCGTCCCGCACCTGCTCGTCGAGGCGAGGCCGCTGGACCTTGACCACGACCTCACGACCGTCGAGGAGGCGGGCCCCGTGGACCTGGGCGATCGAGGCCGCGGCCAGCGGCTGGTCGTCGAACTGGGCGAAGGCGCTGGCCACCGGGCGGCCGAGGTCCTCCTCGACGATCCGGCGGGCGACCGAGGTGGGGAAGGGCGGGACCCGGTCGCGGAGCGAGCCGAACTCGTCGCGCCACTCGGGCGGGAACAGACCGGGGCTGGACGCGATGACCTGGCCGACCTTGACGAACGTGGGCCCCAGCTCGGTGAAGGCGGTGCGCAGCCGGCGGGGCAGCGGCTCGCGGACGCGGGCCAGGTGGCGGGCGAAGGTGGCGGTGATGTCGGCCGACCGCCAGGCGATGCCGCCCCGTGATCCCGTGCGCGCCATGGCCGACGACCGTAACCGGCTGCTGCTCCTCGCAGGGTCGCCGGTACTCTCACTGACCGTGCGTGAAGGCAGGGGATCCGAGGGGTGGAGGCTCCTCCTCGGCCAGATGCGCTCCCAGTGGGTGGGGATCGCTGCCGGGGTCCTCGTCGGCCTGCTCTGGACCGCGGGCCGGGTCAGCATCCCGGCGCTCGTGCAGCGCGCCATCGACCAGGGCATGGAGCGGGGCGACGACGACGCCGTGATCCGCTGGGCGATCGTCATCGCCCTCGTCGCCGTGTCGACCGCGACCTTCACCGGGCTGCGGCGCTACATGGCGTTCCGCGAGGCCCGGCGGGCCGAGGCCCAGCTGCGCGACCGGCTCTTCGCCCACCTCGTCCGGCTCTCGTTCCCGTTCCACGACCGCACCGCCACCGGCCAGCTGATGAGCCGGTCCAACACCGACCTCCAGCAGCTCCAGAACTTCTTCTCGATCATCCCGCTCGCCATCGCCAACGTCGTCACCGTCCTCGCCGCGGCCGTGATCCTCGTGCTGATCAACCCGCTGCTGACGCTGCTGGCGCTGGGCGCGCTGCCCCTCCTCGTCGTCCTGACCCGCCGCATGAGCGCCGAGCTGTTCCCCACCCAGATGGCCGTCCAGCAGGAGTCGGCCGAGCTGGCCGAGGTGGTGGAGGAGACCGTTTCGGGCGTGCGCGTGGTCAAGGGCTTCGGCGCCGAGGCGGTGCAGGAGGCCCGGCTGCGCACCGAGGCCGACGACGTCTACGACGCCTCGATGGCCGGCGCCGTCGTGCGGGCCCGCTTCTGGCCCACCCTCGAGCTCCTGCCCACCGTCGGGCTGGTGCTCGTGCTCGGCTACGGCGGGCACCTGGTCATCGACGGCCGGCTGAGCATCGGCGAGCTGATCGCCTTCAACGCCTACGTGGCCCTGCTCGTGTGGCCCATGCGGATGCTGGGGTGGATCGTGGCCATGGCCCAGCGGGCGGTGGCGGCGTCGGAGCGGGTGGCCGAGCTGCTCGACACCGAGGTCGACGTGGACGAGCCGGCCCACCCGATCGCCCTGCCGGCCCGCGAGACGGCCGGGCCAGATGTGGGCCGCGTCGCCTTCGAGGACGTCCGCTTCGGCTACGCCAGCGGGCCGACCGTGCTCGACGGGTTCACGCTGGAGATCCCCGCCGGGCAGTCGGTCGCCGTGGTCGGCGGCACCGGGAGCGGCAAGTCCACCGTCGCCCGGCTGCTGTGCCGCTTCTACGACGTCGACGCCGGGGCCGTGTTCCTCGACGGCGTCGACGTCCGCGACGTCGGGCTCAACGAGCTGCGCCGGGCCGTGGGCCTCGTGTTCGAGGACACCTTCCTGTTCAGCGACTCGATCGCCGCCAACATCGCCTTCGCCGATCCCGACGCCACCATGGACCAGGTCGAGCATGCCGCCCGCCTGGCCGGCGCCCACGACTTCGTCAGCAGCCTGCCCCAGGGCTACGACACCCTCATCGGCGAGCGCGGCTACTCGCTCTCGGGCGGCCAGCGCCAGCGCATCGCCATCGCCCGCGCCATCCTCGCCGACCCCCGGGTCCTGATCCTCGACGACGCCACCAGCGCGGTGGACCCGACCAAGGAGCACGAGATCCGCGACGCCCTGGCCGAGGTGATGCACGGCCGCACCACGATCGTGATCGCCCACCGCCCGGCGACCATCGCCCTGGCCGAGCGGGTGGTGCTGCTCGACGAGGGCCGGGTCGCGGCCGACGGCACCCACGCCTCGCTCCTGGCCTCGAGCGTCCGCTACCGCGAGGTGCTGGCCTCGGCGGCCGCGGCCGAGGACGAGCCGACCGAGGACGAGGACGACGCCCCGCTGGCCATCGGGGGCGGGTCGTGATCGTCGCCGCCGGGGTCAGCGAGGAGGACCGCCTCGACCGCAAGGCCGCGGGCCAGGTGATGCGCCGGGCGTTCCGCACCCTCGGTCCCTACCGCCGGCCCCTGATCGTCGCCGTGTTCCTGATGGTCGGCTACACGCTGACCACCATCGCCGGTCCCTTCCTGGTGCGCCACGGCATCGACGCCGGCATCAAGGAGGACGACGAGGGGGCGCTCAACGTCGCCGTGGGCGCCTACGTGGCCGTGTCCGTGCTCGGCTTCTTGATCAACCGGTGGCAGATCATCCTCGTCTCCCGCGTCGGCGAGGGCTTCCTCCGCGACATGCGCACCCGCGTCTTCCGCCACCTGCTCCGGCTGTCGATGCCCTTCTACGACCGGGAGAAGGCGGGCGTCGTCGTCTCCCGCATGACCTCCGACATCGACTCGCTGCAGGAGCTCGTCCAGCTGGGGCTCCTCCAGTTCACGTCGAGCGTGCTGCTGATCGTCTTGACCCTCGCCCTCCTGGCGGTCACGTCGTGGCAGCTGCTCCTGGTCGTCGCCATCCCGCTGCCGTTCGTGATCCTCGCCAGCGTGAAGTTCCAGCGGGACTCGAACGCGGCCTACCTGACGGTGCGCGACCGGAT
>DASVEC010000263.1:0-2391 GCA_036380755.1 Iamia sp.
GTCAACATGCCCGACGAGGTGAACGAGGGCGATCACCTGGTGGTGATCCTCAACACCCACTCCGCCGGCGGGACCGATGTGGCCTTCACTCCCCCGGCGGGCTGGACCGTGGCCGCCGCTGCGGTCAACACCAGCTCCGGCCGCCAGGAGCTGCACGCCTTCAGCAAGGCGTTCGCCGACGGGACCGAGGACGGCGGCACAGCCACATGGACGGCGGCGCCAGCGGCCAGGGGCTCGGCCTACGCCCTGGCCGTCTCGGGCTCACCCGGCGTGGTGGCCGTGTCGCCCCAGTCCGACTTCGCCACCTCCACCTCGGCGCTGGCCAGACCGCACGGATTCGGCGGCACCATCCAGACGCTGATGCTGGCCGTCGTCGGCATGTTCGACGACGACGCCACCGCCACCAGCTTCCCGTCGGGCTGGACGTACTTCACGGCCAACCAGGGCAGCGGCGGCGGGACCAACGCTTCGGCCTCGATCGCCATCGCGTCCAGGCGTTCGGGTACCGCACCGTCGGTCACGCCCGGCGCCTTCACCCTCTCGGAGACCGAGGGATGGCTGGCGTTCACCCTGGCGATCCCGGCCGCCCACCCCGACGTCGAGCCGGCCCCTGGCGTCTACTTCGTGGCCGAGGGCGAGGCGTCGGTGCTGGACGGCACCTGGTCGACGGCGACCGCTTCGACCTGCCGCCTGCTGGTCGAGGCCGACCACATCGGGCTCCGGGTCGGCGACGAGCTCGAAACCCTCATCGCCTCGGACCTGGAGGAGCCCACGTTCCCTGGCTACGCCACGACGGCGCTCACCGGGGCGGGCTGGACGGTCACGCCGGGCACGCCGACGGTGGCGACCCACACCGATCGGGTCTTCACCCTGTCCGGCGCCCCTGTCGATCCGGTGGTGGTGGAGGGCCTGTTCGTCACCCGCAACAGCGACGGCGCCCTGATCTACTTCGAGATCTTCGACCCCGACGCCGGCCCGTTCGTGCTGGAGCAGGCCGGCGATCAGATCACCGTGAGCCCGACCTACACGGTCAAGGGGGTGCGGCCGGCGTGACCTTCCCCGTGCTCGAAGACGTCACCACGACGAACATCACCAGCTACACGGCCACGCCGACGGTGAACCTGCCGGCCACGGTCGACGCCGACGATCACCTGATCCTGGTCGCCGCCTTCAACCGCTCGACTCCGCACTACGTGGTGCCCACCTCATCGCTCGATGGCTGGGAGCTGCTGTACCGCACCAACCTCCACGGCTACCACAGCCTGCACATCTACCACCGGGTAGCTTCCGGCTCGGAGGATGGCGGCACGGTCGGGTGGACCACCACGGACTGGGTGAAGGGCGGGGGCCTGGTGCTCCGCATCTCCGGCGCCTGGGACGGCGGGAAGGGCGTCGGTGTGGCCATCGCCCACGACCCGGCCCGCTCGTACGGCACCGGCCCGAACCCGCCGGAGGTGCGGGCCCCGTGGGGCTCGGCCGACAACCTCTTCGTCGCCGTGCAGACGAGCGGCAACACGGGCGCCGCCGTGAGCGCCTACCCGACCGACTACACCGACGGGACCGCCACCAGCGCCGCCGTCGACACCGTGGTGGCCGCCGCCGTCCGGGAGGTCGCAGCGGCCACGGCCAACCCAGGGGCGTTCACCCTCGACGACGCCGAGAACACGTGGACGGCCACCATCGTCGTCAGGCCCGCCGACTCGACCGCCGACCTGCATCCGCCCACCTCGATCGAGAGCGGTCTCGAGCAGAGCGGCGTGACGATCGCCGGCACCGCGAGCTCCCTCGCCTTCAGCGACCCGCTCGGCAGCGTGCAGGTGGCGAGCGACATCAAGGTGCTGTGGGACTTCGACAACGACGGCGACTTCTCCGAGGACGAGGAGGACGTGACCGCCGACGTGCTGTCGGCCGAGGTGGTGACCGGCCGTGACTACCCGTCGCAGCTGACCGGCAAGGCGACCCCGGGCACGTTCCGGGCGGTGCTCCGCAACGACGATGACCACTACTGGCCGACCAACACGGAGAGCCCCCTCAACCAGGCGCCCTTCTCCCTGGCGAACGGCCGAAAGCTCCGGGTGCGGACCACCACGGCCACCGATCCGGAGCCGACGCTGATCATGTCGGACCGGATGGGGACGCTCGGCCCGATGGCGGCCACCGAGCAGGGCGAGCCGTGGGCGCCGCTCGTCGGCGGCTCCTGGTCCACCTCGAACGACGCGGCCACCCCGGACGAGGAGGGCGTGTCGATCACGGTGGCCGACTCGGGCGCGGTCGACCACTACAGCCAGATCCGGGTGCGGCACTGCGACGACGCCAACGGGGTGGGCATCGTCTACCGGTGGCAGACCGAGGACGACTACGGCCTGGTGTGGCTCCAGAACAACGAGCTGA
>DASVEC010000264.1:0-4984 GCA_036380755.1 Iamia sp.
GTGGCGGCCATCTTGCTCGCCCTCCCCGTCGAGACCCCCGAGGTCCAGGACTGCGGCGCGCCGGGGGCGTACCTGCTCGCCGGTCGGGTCGATCGCATCCCCGACGACGAGGACCGCATCCTCGGTCCGGACGACGAGGTCATCACGCTCGACCCCGACGTCGCGGCCGATGCCCGCGCCACGCCGTGCCGCGACCGGGTCGCCGAGCGGGCCGTCCCCGCCGCCATCCTCCTCGTCATCGCCACCGTCGTGGGGGTGGTGGCCTTCGCCGTCGAGCTGTTCGTGGTCCGGCCCCGGCAGCGGCGCCTGGTGCGGGCCTCCCTGGCCGCCCCGCCGGGCTGACGGTCAGGCCGTGCGCTCGCCTGAGAACGTGAGGTTGCACCGCAGGCCGCCCGAGTCGACCGTGGCGGTGCCGGACACGGTGACGGTGCCGCCTCCTTCCACCAGCCGGCCGGTCAGGGTCTGGGTGCCCTGGCCGTTCGACAGCGGCGCGCTCAGGTCGAAGGAGCCGTCCTCCCCCAACGGCCCCTCGAAGGCGTTCCCGGCGCCGGCGTCGAAGCGCACCGTCCGCTCGCTCCCCGACCCCACGACGGCCACGGTGAAGGTCGCGTCGTAGGCGACGCAGCTGCCGTCCGACCCCTCGGCCACCTCGGCGTGGAGCGCAAAGGTGCCGTCGAGAGGGCTCGGACCCTCGGTGGTCGCAGGGGGTGACGTCGTCGCCGGCGCGGTGGTGGCGGGAGCCGTGGTGGTCGTGGTGGTGGTCGTGTCGGGCGGGGCCGGGCCGTCCTCGTCGCCGCCGGTGCCGGCCGGGCGGGAGAAGGTCTCGCCCGTCACGACGTCGATGAGGACGAACGTCTCGATGACCACGTCGTTGTCGACGACGACCGTCAGGGCACCCTCGTCGAAGCCGTCCCACCGCGACCCTCGGTACCGCTGGGCCGAGGGCGCCGGCGGGCCGAGGGGGTTGCCGCAGTAGCACTTGGTGACGGGGCGACCCCGGTCGTCGACCAGGACGGCCGTCCCCGCCTGGAGCACGGCCTGGATCGCGGTGGCCCGGCCGTTCGAGAAGCCGTGGTTGGTGATGCGGGTGTCGGAGCGGAGCACGACGGGGGTCAGGCGGTCGATGTAGGAGGGCACGTCGCCGACGGGGATGCCCACCACCCCGGCCCAGGCGTCGGCCTTGGCCCGATCGTTGGCGAGGAAGGTCGCCAGCTGGGCGGTGTCGCAGTCGCCCTCGCGCTGGGTCCCGCCGTAGAGCCCGGGCTCGCCCCCGGTCCTGCTGGCCACGGCCTGGCCGGCCGCCGCCCCCACGGAGCTCACGCTCGCGTCGGTGCCCACCGGCTCGGTGAACGGGTCGCGGGCCGTGGCGATGGGCTCGAGGAAGACCTCCTCGGACGCCTCGTCGTCGTCGTCATCGGCCGCCAGCACGATGGCGGTCACCACCACGGCCGCGCCCAGGAGGAGCAGGACGACGGCGATCACGAAGGCGGCGATGATGCCGCCGTTCCCCCGGGCCGGCCGGGGCGCCGGGGGCGGGCCGTACCCGTACCCGGGCGCGGCGGGCGGGGGAGGCCAGCCGCTCATCGGGGATCCCCGCCCCGGTCTGTGACCACTGCCACAGGATCGTAGAGCAGATGGGCGCCCTGGGGGGATCCCCCAGGGGCATCAGGGGGCTGATCCGGGCGGCCGGCGCTCCCGTCCTCGGGCACCGTCGTCCCCATGCCCACGACCACCCTCGCCCCGCCCCCCGGAACCAACGGCGACCTGGACCTCGACGCCATCGTCGATGCCACGCCGGCCCACCGGGACCGCACCGTCGACGCCGCCCGGGCGCTGTGCATCGTCGTGGTGGTGCTGTGGCACTGGGTCTTCTCGATCACCCACGTCAGCGGGGGCGGCGCCCTGACGATGCCCAACCCGATCGACGAGATCCCCGCCGGGTGGCTCGTCACGTGGGTCCTCCAGGTGATGCCGGCGTTCTTCGTCGTCGGCGGCTTCGCCAACCTGGCCTCCTGGCAGCGCCTCGAGCGCGAGGCCCAGGCCCGAGCGGCCCGCGCCGACGGAGGAGGCGGAAGAGCGGGTGAGCAACGCGCGACCTGGCGCACCTACGCCGCCGGCCGCATGGCTCGGCTGTGGAAGCCGCTCGCCGCCGTGGTCGTCGTCTGGGGCGTGGGCGACACCATCGCCCGCGTCGTCCTCGACGTCCCCAGCGTCGTGTCCTGGGGCATCGTCGTCTTCGTCCCCCTCTGGTTCCTCGCCGCCTACAGCGCCGTGCTCCTGCTGGCGCCGGTCACCATCCGGGCCCACCGCCGCCACCCGCTGGGCACGCTCGTCGCCCTGGGCGCCGGCATCGCCGCCTTCGACGCCCTGCGGTTCACCACCGGCGAGGACCGCTGGGGCTACGCCACCACCGCCCTGGTCTGGGTGGCGGCCCACCAGCTGGGCTACCTCTGGCGCGACGGCACCGTGACGGGCTGGACCCGGCGGGCGCAGGCCGGCCTGGTCGCGGGGGCGGCGGCGACGCTGGCCGTGCTGACCACCGTCGGCCCGTACCCGGCGTCGATGGTGGCGGTGCGGGGCGGCGGGATCAGCAACATGTTCCCCACCACCGCTCCGATCGCCGTCCTGGCCGTCCTCCAGCTCGGTCTGATCGCCCTGGTCCGGCCGGCCGCCGAGCGGTGGCTGGCCCGCCGGGGTCCCTGGCGGGCGGTCGTCGCCGTCAACGCCGTGGCCATGACCGTGTTCGCCTGGCACATGACCGCCCTCGTGGCCGTGATCGGTGCCGCCCAGGGCCTCGGCCTCGAGCTCCCGGCGACCACCAGCGCCACGTGGTGGCTCCTGCGCCCCGTCTGGCTGGTGCTCCCCGGGATCGTGCTCGCCGGCCTGGTCGGCATGTTCGCCCGCCTCGAACGGGTCAGACTGGTCCCATGATCAAGAAGCTGCTGGGTCTCGTGGTCGTCGTGGCGCTCGTCGTCGTCGGGTTCGGCGTGTGGTACTTCGTCATCCGCGACGACAGCGTCGAGAAGGCCACCGCCGAGTGCGATCCGGCGCCGTGCGAGGAGAGCACCGTCGACTCGGTCGACGGCGCCTGGTCGGTGGTCCCGGCCGACAGCGAGACAACCATCGCCATCACCGAGACGATCGGCGGGATCGCCGACCACCAGGTCGAGGGGCACACCGCCGTCGAGGGCACCGTGCAGGTGGCGGACTCCTCGGTCACCGAGGCCAGCTTCACCGCCGACATGACCACCCTCGAGTTCACCGACGCCCCGCCCGGGTTCAACGTCGCCAACCGGGCCAACGCCATGAAGGGCACCGGCCTGGAGACCGACACCTTCCCCGAGGCCACCTTCGCCCTGACGGCACCGATCGACCTGGGTGACGACCTGACCAGCGGCGAGACGACCACCGCCGAGGCCACCGGCGACCTCACCCTCCACGGCGTGACCCAGTCGATCACCTTCCCGGTCGACGTCGCCGCCGACGGCGACACCTTCCGGGTCACGCCGAGCGAGTTCATCCCGATCGTGCTGGCCGACTACGACATGTCGGTCGAGGCCCCGGGGTTCGTCGCCGACATCGCCGCCGAGGGCAGCTTCGACTTCCTGCTCGTCCTCCAGCAGGCGTAGTCAGGCGAGCGGGGTGGGATCGCCCTCGTCGGCCCGCTGCTTGATCCAGGCCGCCTCCTGCTCGCCGAGCTCGGTGGAGGGCGGGGCGTCGACGAAGGGCCACAGCTCCTCGGCGACGGCCCGCCAGTCGCCCGTGGCCCGGAGCTCGCCCAAGATGGCGTAGAGGCCGAGGTTGATGCGCTGGATGATCACGAACGAGGGCGGCAGGTTCGACGCCCGCTGGAGATCGCCGTAGGGACCGCTCTGGTCGAAGATCCGGCGGACCGTCTCGCTGGCGTACTCGGGCGTGAACGTGAACGTGCCCCGCTGGTCGACCATCTCGTAGAAGTGGCCGAAGTAGTCGATCACCTCGGCGTCGGTCGCCGGGTGGCCGGGGGCGAGCAGCCCGACCCGCTCGACGATCTCCCGGAACCGGGCCGGGTCGCGGTCGGTGCTCATGGCCTCGACCATGTCGGAGAACACACCCAGCTCGTCGCCGGCGAACCGCTTGACCAGACCGAAGTCGAGGAACGTGACCGTCCCGTCGGCCCCGAAGAGGTAGTTGCCCGGGTGCGGGTCGCCGTTGAAGGCGCGCAGGCGGTAGAGGCTGCGGAACACGAAGCGGTAGAGGATCTCGCCGGCCCGGTCCCGGGTGGCCTGGTCGGCGGCGACGACGTCCTCGAAGGGGACGCCGGAGGCCAGCTCGGTGGTGAGGACGCGGGCCGTCGAGAGGGCGGGGACGACACCGGGCACCCGGATGAACGGGTGGCCGCGGTAGGCGGCGGCGAAGGCGGCCTGGTTGCGGGCCTCGAGGGCGTAGTCGAGCTCCTCGGTCAGCCGCTCCTTGAGCTCGTCGACGATCGGCCCCGGTTCGAGCCCGGGGAAGGCGGCGCCCAGCCCGCTGAAGAGCAGGCCCGCGCTGGCCAGGTCGGACCGGATCGCCGCGGCCACCCCGGGGTACTGGACCTTGACCGCGACCGCCCGGTCGTCGTGGGTGAGGGCCCGGTGGACCTGGCCGATCGACGCCGAGGCGATCGGCACCGGGTCCCACTCGGCGAAGATCCGATCGGGCTCGTCGCCCAGCTCCTCGCGGATGACCTGGGCGGCCAGCTCGGGCGCCATCGGCGGGGCGTCGGTGCGGAGCTGGGCCAGCGCCTCGCGCACCGGCTCGGGCAGGCCCTGGTCGAGGTACGACGCCATCTGGCCGACCTTCATCAGGGCGCCCTTCATGTCGCCCAGGACGGCGGCCACGTCCTCGGACGTGCGCATCTGGAACGCGGTGTCGAGCTCGTCGCGGCGGGCGGCGTCGGCGAAGGTTCGCCGGGCCCGGTGGGCCGCGTAGCGCCCGGCCGAGCGGGCGCCGACCGCGCCCAGCT
>DASVEC010000265.1:0-8292 GCA_036380755.1 Iamia sp.
ATGGCGGCCAACAACACCTCCGCCTTCAACTGCCGCACCGTGGCCGGCACCAGCAGCTGGTCCGAGCACGCCTACGGCAAGGCCATCGACATCAACCCGGTCCAGAACCCCTACGTCAAGGGCGGCACCGTCGATCCGCCCGCCGGCCGGGACTGGACCGACCGCAGCCACCAGGTGCCGGGGATGATCGCCCACGGCGACCCGGTGTGGGGCGCCTGGGCCTACATCGGCTGGGAGTGGGGCGGCGACTGGACCAACTCCAAGGACTACCAGCACTTCAGCCTCAACGGTCGCTGACGCTCCCTCCGAGGCCGAAGTGCTGATCTCCTCGGCTGGCGCCTCGGAGGGAAACGCGCCGTCCCTCCCGCTCTTGCCTCCTCGTTCCTCGTCGGCGGGCCGCTCGGGCCCCGGGCTCACTGCGTTCGCCCTTCAGCCTCAACGGCCGGTAAGACCCGGGAGGTTGAGGAAGGCCTCCCAGTCGACGCAGACGTCGCGGCCGTCGGTCAGGGCCGGGACCCACGTCGCGGTCGAGATGCGGGCGCGGGCGAGGATCGGGATCCGCTCCCGGCTGCGCGCGACACCCCCGGTCGCCAGCTCGAGGTCGACGTCGTGCTCGGGGCGGCCGGCGACACGACCCCGGTCCTTGCCGATGGAGCCGGGCCGGGCCCACACCGAGGACCAGGTCGCCCGGCGCTCCGCCAGCTGCTGCGCCTGACGGCCGCGGTCCCGCACCTCGATCCGACCGGCCGCCGGCCACTCGGGCGGGGGCGGGAAGGCGAACTGGGCCCGCTCCCAGAAGCCTCCGGGCGGGACGTTCCACCGGACCACGGCCCGGGAGCGATCGACCGGGTCGGCCAGTGCGGGCAGCTCCGTCCCCGGCCCGATCGTCGCCTCGAAGCTGCCCGGGACGTGCTGGCGGACGCACACCTCGACGGAGCCGTCGGGGCGATCCACCGCCATGCGGATCAGGACCCGGTCGAGCAGGCCGTCGTGCTCCCGCAGACCTGGCAGATCGGCCAGACCGACGACCGTCGCCCGGCACGGCACCGAGCAGCCGTGGATCGCCCCGTCCTCGGGGTGCTCCTGGGTGCGGAACGTCGGGTCGAGCCGCTCGGCGATCCGGCCGGCCCGGGTGACGGCCGCGCGCACCGGCTGCGGCACCAGGCGCCCGACGGCGCGCGCCGGCCCGGTCAGGTCGATGCTGATGCCGCGGCCGGCCATCGCCCCAGCCGACCACCGCCGCGTGGTCTCGTCAATGGGGTCAGTGGGCGAGCTCGTCGCGGAGGTCGGCGACGGGGGCTCGGAGACGGCAGTGGAGGATCGGCAGCCCGTCCTCCTCGTTGTCGACGCCGGCGTCGTTGGCGACCCGGCCCACGACCTCCGGCTCGCCGGCGCACAGCGAGGCGGCACCGGCGGGGGAGTAGCCGGCGAGGAGGGCGCTCTCGGCCGCCAGGGCCCGATCCGACGGTGTCCAGTAGCGCCACTGGAGGTGGCCGCTCACGACCTCGACGCCGGGTCGGGTGCCGAAGCGCTCGACGGCTCCGGCCACGCCGTAGTTCGACGCCACCACCACGGTCGCTCCCGTGGACGCCGCCGCGCCGTCGACCGCCGCGGCCAGCTCGGGCCAGCCCAGCATCTCGGCGTAGTCCTCCCGCACCTCGTCGAGCCCGGCGTCGACCATGGCCTCGGTCGGCAGGAAGGGGGCGATGATCGGCGCCGCCAGCAGGGCCGAGGCGGCCAGCGCCGCCGGCAGTCGCCGGTTCGGACACCCCGCGGTGCGCTCCTCCCACCGGACGGCGCCGGCGGCGAACGCCCCGATCACCAGCGGGGCGGCGTAGTACGCCTTGCCGCCGGCCAGCAGCCAGGCCGGGCCGACGAGGACGAGGCCGATGCCGAGCGGCCGGGTGGCGGCGTCGCGGACCAGGGCGCGCAGCCCGGCGAGGGCCAGGGGCACGGCCAGCGGGCCGGTCAGGATCGCCAGCTCGACGACGAAGCGCCACGGCGGGTTCTCGCCCCGCACCTCGCCCGACCGGCCGGTGAAGAAGTCGACGCTGGGCCAGCCGTGGCGGGCCTGCCACCACAGGTTGGGCGCCGCCACGACGACGAGGAGCCCCGTCGCGAGCCAGGGGCCGCGGCCCCGGAGGGTGACCCGTCCGGCCCGGGTGGCCAGCCAGCCCACGGCCAGACCCGCCAGCAGGATGGCGACGGTGTACTTGGTCGACCAGGCCAGGGCGGCGGCGGCGCCGACGAGGAGCCACGACCGGGTCGTCGGCCCCCGGACCAGCAGCGCGGCCGCGGCCCAGATGACCAGCGCCCAGGCCAGCTGGTCGAACGAGACGGTCTGGAACATGGCGTTGCTCCCGACCAGCAGCGGGGTCACGGCGATGGCCGCCAGCACCTGGGCCCGCGCCCGGCCACCCAGCTCGCGGGTGACCGCGGCGGTGACGACGATGGTCGCGGCACCGGCCAGCGAGGCGATGGTGCGCAGTCCCACGAGCGAGTCGCCGGCCAGGAGCCGCCCCAGCGCGGCCAGCAGCGGGGTGATCGACGGGAAGTCGACGAAGCCGAGGTCCAGGTGGCGCCCGGCGTCGGCGTAGTACAGCTCGTCACGGTGCCAGCCGTACCGCGACGCGGCGATCAGGTTGAGCCCGACCTTCACCGCCGCCACGACGAGCACCCCACCCCATGCGAACCGGTGATCAGATCGGACGGTTTCCCGACCGATCTGATCACCGGTACGGGACGTGGGGGGTGCGACGACGGTCATGGGGGGATCGTCCGCCCGCCGGGCACCGGAGGTCGTCAGGCCAGGAGGGGGTCGCGCCTCCACCTGTGGGTGGATGACGGCATCGGTACCGTCGTCGCCGATGACCCTCGCTCGCACCCGCCGCCTCGTCCCGCCCGGGATCGACGTCGTGATCGGGCTGGGCATCGGCGTTCTGGACCTGGTGGGGTCGCTCGTCCAGGCCGGCCAGGACCCGGGCGAGCCCCGCCAGACCGTCGCCGGGGCCGCGCTGCTGCTCGGCGCCGGGCTCGTGCTGGTGTGGCGGCGGCGCTGGCCGTTCGGGACGTCGCTCGCCGTCGGTGTCCTGATCGTCACCTACGGCGTGGCCGAGCTGCCCGATCCGCCCGTCTACGCCGCCATCGTGCTGTCGCTGGCCACGGTGGCCGCCTTCTCGACCCGGGCCCACACCGCCGGCGTGCTCGCCGTGTTCGTGGTGTCGAGCATCGTGGCCGTGGTCCTGTCGGCCGACTCGGGCCCCGACGACTGGTACTCGGTCTTCGTGCCCGCCCTCGCCGCCCTCGCCCTCGGGGCGGCGTACCGCGAGCGCCTCGCGGCCGCGGCCCGGAGTCGCCAGGCCGAGGTCGACGCCGCCCTCGCCGGCGAGCGCCAGCGGATTGCCCGCGAGCTGCACGACGTCGTCGCCCACCACGTGAGCGTGATGGTGGTGCAGGCCGAGGCCGGGGCGGCACCGGCGGAGGCCCGCGGCGACATCCTCGCCGTCGCCGCCTTCGACGGGATCTCGGCCACCGGCCGCCAGGCGATGGTCGAGCTGCGCCGCCTGCTCGGCGTCCTCCGCGACGACACCCGCACGGGCGCCGAGCCACAGCCCGGCATCGACCGCCTGGCCGATCTGGTCGAGCGGGTGCGGTCGGCCGGTCTCCCGGTCGAGCTGGCCGTCGCCGGCGAGCCCCGACCGGTCGCCGACGGCGTCGACGTCAGCGTCTACCGCATCGTCCAGGAGGCCCTGACCAACGTCGTCCGCCACGCCCCGGCGGCGACGGCGCGGATCGAACTGACCTGGTCGGACGCCGCCCTCGAGCTCGTCGTCGCCGACGACGGTCCGGGCCCGGCGGCGTGGCCCGACCCGGGGACGACCGGCCGGGGGCTGGTCGGCATCCGCGAGCGGGTCGCCCTGCTCGACGGCGACCTCGACCTCGGCCCCGGCCCCGGGGGCGGCTTCCGGGTCGCGGCCCGGCTCCCGATCGGGGATGCGGGGTGCCGGCCGTGACCGAGCCCGTGATCCGGGTCGTCATCGCCGACGACCAGCCCGTGGTCCGGGCCGGGTTCGCCGCCATCCTCGACGCCCAGCCCGACATCGAGGTGAGGGGGGAGGCGGCCGACGGGCGGGAGGCGGTGGCGGTGGCCCGGCGCGTCCGCCCCGACGTCGTGCTGATGGACGTGCGCATGCCCGTCCTCGACGGCATCGCGGCCACGGCCGCGCTGGCCGGGCCGGGCGTGGCCGATCCGGTGCGGGTGCTCGTCCTCACGACCTTCGACCTCGACGAGCACGTCCACGACGCCCTGCGGGCCGGGGCCTCCGGCTTCCTCCTCAAGGACGCCAGCCGGGGCCAGCTGGTCGACGCCGTCCGCACCGTCGCCCGGGGCGATGCGCTGCTGGCGCCGTCGGTGACCCGCCGCCTCCTCGCCCGGCTGGCCCGCCCGGCGCCCGCGGCGCGGGTCGACGAGGTGCTCCGCGACCTGACCGAGCGCGAGCGCGAGGTCCTCGTGCTGATGGCCCGGGGCCGGACCAACGGTGAGATCGCGACCGAGCTCCACCTGGGCGAGTCGACGGTCAAGACCCACGTCAACCGGGTCTTCGCCAAGCTGGCCCTGCGCGACCGGGTCCAGGCGGTGATCCTCGCCTACGACCTCGGCCTCGTCTCACCGGGGGACTAGGGGTAGCACTGGAACCCGCTCGACGGACCGGCGCGCGTGGCCATCCAGCGCCAGCTCATGCCGAAGTCACCCGGGCTGTGCTCGAACACGAGGCAGTCGTTGTCGTTCTGGAGGACCGACGCCACCGCGAAGACCATCGTGTCCTGGCACCGCTCCGGGGTGGCGACCTCGTCCCGGCAGTACGTGCTGTCGGGAGTGTGATCGGTGAACGTGGTGCAGTCCTGCCCCCACCCGATGTTGTGCTGGGCGCAGGCCACGCGGATCACGTCCATGGCGCAGTGGGCCCGTTCGAAGTGCTTGTCGGGGCCGGGGTACTTGCCGTAGCAGTAGAGAACCGTCTCGGCGCTCTTCTGCTTGGTGACGGTGATGTAGTAGTGGGCGTTGTCGGGCCCACCCTTCACGCCCCAGCACCCGCTGAGGGCCAGCACCGCCACCGCCCCGATCACCGCTCGTCCGACCCTGCCCCTCATGATGTGACCGTAGTCACGGTGTCAAGGAGGCTAGGTGGGCAGCTCGACGGGGGTCTCGGCCTCGGCCTCGGCCTCGTCGAGGGCGTCGAGGGCGGCGACCGCGGCATCGAGCATGCGGGCGGTGCAGCCGGCCATGGCGACGGGCGGGACGGCCTCGGTGACGACGACCTCGGCCAGGGCCCGGAAGGCCTCGGCCGCGGCGCCGGTGCCCAGGGCGGCGGGCTCGCCGGTGTCGCCACCCTGCACGATGTCGGGCTCGAGCGGGATCTGGGCCAGCAGCGGGGCGCCGGCGGCCTCGGCCAGGGCTTCGCCGCCGCCCACCCCGAAGAGGGCGTAGCTCTCGCCGTGGTCGCAGGTGAACGAGCTCATGTTCTCGATGACGCCGGCCACCCGCAGGTAGCTCTTGCGGGACATGCTGACGGCCCGCTCGGCGACCTTCTGGGCGGCCAGGGCGGGGGTGGTGACGACGAGGACCTCGGCCCGGGGGATCAGCTTGGCCACGCCCATCTGGACGTCGCCGGTGCCGGGGGGCATGTCGACGAGCAGGTAGTCGAGGTCGTCGCCCCACTCGACGTCCTGGAGGAAGTGCTGCACGCCCCGGTTGAGCATGAGGCCGCGCCACATCAGCGCCTGGGCCTCGTCCTCGACCAGGAAGCCCATGGAGATGACGCGCAGCTCGCCGGGACCGACCCGCTTGACGTGCGGCACCATCAGCTTGCGGCCGTCGCGCTCGTGACCGGCCAGGCGGCCGTCGATCCCGAGCATGCGGGGGACGGAGAAGCCCCACACGTCGGCGTCGAGCACACCCACCTTCAGGCCCCGGGCGGCCAGCGCGGTGGCCAGGTTCACGGTGACCGACGACTTGCCCACGCCGCCCTTGCCCGAGGCCACCAGGATGACCTTGGTGGTGGGACCGACGGCGGTGTCCTCGTCGCGCTGGGAGACGTTGAAGCGGGCCTTGGCCATGGCGCCGGTGCGCTCCTCGGCGGTCATCTCCGACCACTCCAGCTTCACCGACTCCACCCCGGTGGCCGAGCCGAGCCGGGTGCGGATGTCGCGCTGGATCTGGGCCCGCAGCGGGCACCCGGAGGTGGTGAGGGCGATGGTGACGGTGACGGCACCGTCGTCGGTGGCCGTGATCGACCGGACCATGCCCAGATCGACGATGTCGCTGCCCAGCTCGGGGTCGATCACGCCCCGCAGCAGTGCTCGCAGCTCATCGACGTCGACCTTCACGACGGGGATTCTACCGGCCGTGACCAGAGAAACCCGGGGCCGGGGGCGGTAGCCTTGCCCCGGTGGACGGTGAGGAGCGCGACGAGAGCCCGGACGCGGGCCGCCTGGCGGTGCTCAAGGCCCTGGGCGACAACACGCGCTACGCCATCTACCTCGAGCTGGCCCGGTCGCCCCGCCCCCTGGCCACGGCCGACATCGCCGCCGTCCTCGACCTCCACCCCAACACCGTCCGCCCCCACCTGGAGCGCATGCGCGACGTCGGGCTCCTCCTGGTCCAGAGCTCCTCGCGGGGTGGCGTGGGTCGTCCCCAGCACCTCTACTCGCTGGCCGCCGACGCGCCGAGCCTCGGGCTCGAGCCGGCCTCGTTCCCGATCCTGGCCCGGATGCTCCTGCGCATCGCCGCCTCCACCGGGGCCGACGCCGCCGACGCCCTCGACGCCGGCCGCGACCAGGGCCGGGCCGACGGCGAGCGTCTGCGCCACCGCGGCTGTCTCAGCGCCGTGGTCGCCCAGCTCGACGCCATGGGGTTCGACCCCGCCCTGCTGATCGACGACGACCCGGTCGCCACCGCCGAGGCCGTCACCATCGCCTTCGCCCACTGCCCCTTCCGCGATCTCGCCACCCAGCGCCCCGACCTGCTCTGCAGCCTCCACCGGGGGCTCATCGAGGGCGTGGTCGACGCCACCGGCGGCGGCGAGGTGGTCGGCTTCGGCTCGCTGGTCGACCGCGATCCCTGCCAGGTCGAGATCCGCCTCCCGGCCGACCCCGAGCCCGCCCCGGCCTGAGGTTCCCGGAGGTCGGTTGGTCCGACCAACCGTTGACAGCGGGCCTGTCGAGGAGCACCATCGGCCGGCGGCGGCTCCCGAGGCTCGTGGTGCGCGTCCGCCAGGAGCATCCATGCCCAGCACGTCCACCCCCCGCCATCGGGCGCGCCTCGCGCTGGCGGTCATCGCCGCCGCCGTGACCCTCGTCGGGCTCGGCCCGGCCCGACCGGCGGCCGCCTTCGCGTGTGGCGAGGCCGACAACCGGGTCCAGTTCGTCTGCAACACCTACTCGGCCGTGGCCGGTCGGTCGGCGTCGACGGCCGACCTCGACTACTGGGTGCCGAAGATGCCCGCTCAGCGCACCTTCTTCGTGGCGACCGTGGCCCGGAGCGGCGAGGGTCGGCACCTCACGGTCGAGCGCTACTACTCCCGGTTCTTCGAGACGGGGCCCTCCCCGGCCGACCATGCCTTCTGGGACCCCCTCGTCACGCAGCCCAACGGGCTCCGCAAGCTCGAGGCGGCCCTGCTGGCCGATCGCCCCGGCACCACCGAGGAGTTCGTCACCCAAGCCTTCAGCTCCCAGCTGGACCGGGAGCCGACCGTGGGCGAGCTCGAGTACTGGGGCGACCGCGCCGACGCCACCAGCAAGAACAAGGTGGCGGCCGAGCTGTCGAACGTGCTGGAGGTGCGCCGGGCCCGGGTCGGGGGCGCGTACCTCAACGACCTGGGGTACGCGCCGGACGAGGCCAGCCGGGCGTACTGGGCCGAGCGGCTGCGCACCGGCACCTCGTACCTCGACGTGCGGATCGGCATCCGCTCGAGCGCCGACGCCTACCCGGGCAACCGGAGCTGCGTGGACGCGGCCGCCCCGCAGGTGGTCGACCTGTGCGCCGTCTGACCCCCGCCTGAAGGTCCCGGCCCCGGGGGCGGCTCACCCTCGCCAGTGCCGGCGGACACGCGTACCGTCGCCGTCGACGACTCGGGCGGGTCGTCGCCGTCGGCGACCTCTCGCCCCCCGTGCGCAAGCGAGGTCACCATGGCTTTCCCCCGAGCCCATCCGTCCGTCCCCGGTCGCCCGCTCCGGCGGCTGGCCGTCGCCGTCGCCCTGGCGCTCGCCGGGCTCGTCGCGCCACTGGTCGTG
>DASVEC010000266.1:0-4162 GCA_036380755.1 Iamia sp.
GGGCGCCGAAGCCGCCGGGGGGACCCGGAGGCGGGCCGGGGGGCGGGCCGGGAGGGGCACCGAAGCCGCCACCGGGAGGTCCGGGCGGCGGACCCGGAGGGGCGCCGGCGGGCTTGTCGAGCGACGGGCCGCCGGGGGGCGGACCGGGCGGCGGGCCCGGGGGCGGGCCGGCGGGGGGCTGCGGAGCCCCGCCCGATGCGGGCGGGGGCGGGAGTGACGTCCCCGCCGGGATCACCACGGTGCCACCGTCGTCGAGGACGCCGCCCCCGCTGGGCTGGCCCAGATCGGGTCCGCCGACCTCGGTCGGATCGGTGGGCGACGGCTCGCCGGGCGGCGGCGGTGGTGGGGCAGGTGTGTCGGACACGGCGGAGAGGTTACGCGCTGTCGAGCACCCCGACGGACCGGAGCCGTCGCTCCAGGTGGTGCTCGGCGGCGCGGATGGCCAGCCGGTCGACCTCGCCGGTGGCCGCCGTCTCGGGCGCGGCGAGGGCCGAGGCCAGCCGGCCGCCGAGCACGTCGCGGAGGAGGCCGAGGGCCGTCGGCGAGAAGGGCTGCCCCCGCCGGTCGTCGCGGCACACCATCCCGCCCTCCATGAGGTCGAAGGCCACGAGGTGCTCGGTGGCGTCGCAGACGGCGCACCGGTCGAGCACGGGGGACACGCCCTCCAGGGCCAGCAGCTTCCACAGGTAGCCGGCGACGACCAGGGGCGACGGGGTGGCCGCGAGGGTGCGCAGGGCGCCCAGCAGGAGCCGGTACTGGGCCGGGTTGGGCTCGCGCTCGAGGGCGACCTGGTCGGCCGCCTCGACCATGGTCAGCGCCTGGCCGAGCGTGTGCAGGTCCTCGCGCAGGGTGCGGAAGTGGTCGACCGACTCGACCTGGGTGATCGTGTCGAGCTCGCCCCGCCCCCGGTAGAGCTGGATGGCCACGTGGCTGGGCGGCTCCAGGCGGGCCCCGAACCGGCTCTTGGTGCGCCGGACCCCCTTGGCCACGGTCCGCACCTCGCCGTGCTCCTCGGTGAGCAGGACGACGATGCGGTCGGCCTCGCCCAGCTTGTAGGTGCGCAGGACGAGGGCATGGTCGCGGTAGAGCCCTTGCTGGTGCTCGCGCTCGCCCCGACTCACCCACGCAGGTTACAGGGGTGCAACTTGGTCACGTGGGTAGCGTGCGGCGGTGGAGAGGCTGAAGGCTCTGGGCGAGCGATGGGCGTGGCTCGGCACGCTGATCCGCGTCCACGAGCGGGTCGGCGAGACCAACGGCGGCTCGACCGCCTCGGCCGCCACCGTCCAGTTCTTCGTGGCCCTGTTCC
This sequence comes from Iamia sp., assembly GCA_036380755.1. GTDB lineage: Bacteria > Actinomycetota > Acidimicrobiia > Acidimicrobiales > Iamiaceae > Iamia. Next base: position 1,307 of record DASVEC010000266.1, read on the forward strand.
CGCTGATCCTCGTGGCCATCGCCGCCATCGGGTTCATCTCGTCGAACGACGCCAGCGTCTCCGACGACATCATCGACGGCCTGGGCCTCACCGGCGCCGCGGCCGAGATCGTGCAGGACGCCATCGAGACCGCCCAGGAGAGCCGCCGGGCGGCCACGGTGGTCGGCGTGCTGGGCCTGCTCTGGAGCGGGCTCGGGGTCACGACAGCCGTCTCCATGGCGGTGCGCACCCCGTGGCAGCGCAAGATCGAGGGGATCAAGACCAAGGGCTTCGGGCTGATCTGGCTGGGCGTCGGGGGGCTCACCCTCGGTGGGGCCATCGGCGCCGGCGCCCTCCTCAACGCCACCCCCGACTCCGTGCCCCCGTTCGTCACGTCGATCGGGCTCATCGGCCTCGGCCTGGCCTGCGAGTTCGGCTTCTTCCTCTGGACGTTCTGGATCCTGGGCGACCGCCGGGCCGGGTGGCGGGCGTTCGTGCCCGGGGCCATCGTCGGGGCGCTCGGGCTCGAGGTCCTGAAGCTGGTGGGCACGGTGCTCGTGCCCCGCATGGTGGCCTCGTCGTCGTCGCTCTACGGCCCGCTCGGCGTGGTGTTCGCCATCCTCGCCTGGCTGACGATCTTCTCCCGCCTCATCGTCTACGCCTCGGCCCTCAACGCCGTGCGCTACGAGGAGGTGCACGGCTACACCACGCTCGAGATCAAGGCGGTCCGGTTCGAGGGCGAGGTCCCGGTCGAGGCCGACCGCGGCGGTGCGGTGGTCGACTCCGAGCCGCAGGCCGACCACAGCTGATCGTGGCCCCTCGTCCGACCGTCAACGAGGCCATCGGCGCGGCCCTGGCGAGGGTCACCACCGCGCTGCCCGGCGGCGGTGAGGAGCGCCCCGGCCAGGTGGCGATGGCCCAGGCGGTCACCCACGCCATCGTCTCGAGCCGGCACATCGTCGTGCAGGCCGGCACCGGCACGGGCAAGTCGCTGGCCTACCTGGTCCCGGCGGCCTTGACCGGCAAGCCGGTGGTCATCGCCACCGCCACCAAGGCCCTCCAGGACCAGCTCGTCGGCAAGGACCTCCCCTTCCTCGTCGAGCACCTCGACGTCCCCCTCACCTACGCCGTGCTCAAGGGCCGCTCGAACTACGTGTGCCGCCAGCGGCTGGGGGAGATCGACGCCTCGGCCCAGCAGCTGGCCCTCGACGGCCTGGTCGAGCGGGCCCCCGAGGAGGAGCTGCGCGAGATCAAGACCTGGGCGGGCACGACCCTGGCCGGCGACCGGGCCGAGCTGGCCTTCGAGCCCTCGCCCGAGGCCTGGGCCGCGGTGAGCGTGGGCTCCCGCGAGTGCCCCGGGGCGTCGCGCTGCCCCCAGGGCGGGTCGTGCTTCGCCGAGGCCGCCCGCACCACCGCCGGCGACGCCGACGTCGTGGTGGTCAACCTCCACCTGTACGGCCTGCACCTGGAGAGCGGCGGCGTCGTCCTCCCCGAGCACGACGTCGTCATCATCGACGAGGCCCACCAGCTCGAGGACGTCATCTCGTCGACCTTCGGCGTCGACCTCACCGCCGGTCGCTTCGCCGCCTTGTCCCGGATGGCCGGCGCCGTGCTGGAGGACCCGCTCACGCTGGGGGCGGTCGAGGCCGCCGGCACCCAGGTGGCCGAGGCGCTCGCCGAGCACGTGGGCCGGCGGCTGCGGGGCCGGCTCGAGCCCGAGATCGAGGCGGCCGTCGCCGATGCCCGCATCGCCGTCGACGGCCTCCTCGCCGCGCTCAAGGGCGTCCCCACCGACCGCGGCGAGGACACGTCGGCCAAGGCCACCCGCGCCGCCAAGGCCGGCGGGCGGCTGGGCGACGAGCTGGACGCCGTCCTCCAGGTCCGCACCGGCCACGTGATGTGGGTCGAGGGGCCCGAGCGGTCGCCGTCGCTGCGGCTGGCGCCGGTCGACGTGGCCCCGACCCTGGCCGAACGGCTGTGGTCCGAGACCACAGCGGTGCTGACGAGCGCCACCATCCCGCCCGCCATCGTCCCCCGCCTGGGCCTGCCCGAGGACCGGGTCGACGTCATCGACGTGGGCAGCCCGTTCGACCACGAGCACCACGCCCTCCTCTACTGCGCCGCCCACCTCCCCGACCCGCGGGAGGCCGCCTACGAGCCGGCGACCCACGCCGAGCTGATGGCGCTGATCGAGGCGGCCGGCGGGCGGACGCTGGCCCTGTTCACGTCGTACCGGGCCATGGACGCCGCCGCGGCCGTGTTGAAGCCGCGCCTCTCCGTGCCCCTGCTGACCCAGCGCGACCTGCCCAAGCCCGCCCTCGTGGCCGCCTTCGCCGCCGACGAGCCCACGTGCCTGTTCGCCACCATGGGCTTCTGGCAGGGCGTCGACGTGCCCGGCCGCACCCTGTCGCTGGTCGCCATCGACCGCATCCCGTTCCCCCGGCCGGACGAGCCCCTGATGCAGGCCCGGCGGGAAGCCGCCCGGGGCGAGGCCTTCCGGCTCGTCGACCTCGATCGGGCCGCCACCCTCCTGGCCCAGGGCGCCGGCCGACTGATCCGGACCGCCGAGGACCGGGGCGTCGTCGCCGTCCTCGACCCCCGGCTGGCGAAGGCCCGCTACCGCTGGGACCTCGTCCGCGCCCTCCCGCCGATGCGCCGCACCAAGGACCGGGCCGAGGCCGAGGCCTTCCTGCGCGACATCGTGGGAGAGTCGGGGACGTGACCGACGAGCCGCAGACGATCTCGTACCCGGCGCCGGGTTCCCGCCCGTCGCGCGTCGCCGCCGAACGGGTCGCCCCGCACGTGGTCGTCCTCTTCGGGGCGTGCGGCGACCTGTCCCGGCGCAAGCTCCTCCCCGGCCTGGCCCACCTGGCGGCG
>DASVEC010000267.1:0-11533 GCA_036380755.1 Iamia sp.
CCGGGCGGCCAGGGCGGCGACGAAGCCCTCGTGCTCGTGGAGGGCGACGATGGCGGCGAACGCCTCCCCGAACCCGAGCGCGGGGCGGGCCCCGTCGTGGACGGTCCAGTCGACGACCGACGGACCGGCCAGGGCGACGACGGCCTCCACCACGTCGGCCTCCGGGCCGGGCACGACCAGGAGCCGGGCGTGGCGCCCGGTGCCGGCGCCCCACTCGTCGACGGTCACGGTCGAGAACCAGGCCCCGTCGGGCAGCCGGCCGTCGGCGCGCACCGCGGCCACGGCCGCGGTGATCTCCTCGGACGACAGCGGGTCGAGGGGGTGCCCCATCGGCGAGGACCGTAGTCCCGCAAGATGACGCAGGTGTCAGAAGACGCTGCGCATGAACCCCACGGCGTCGGTGGCCGAGGGGTACGAGCCGCTGAGCCCGGCGGAGAAGTAGCCGGCGTCGGAGACGAGGGTGACGCCGGTGATGCCGGCCGCGGCCTCGCTGCACAGGAACACCAGCGGGTAGGCCTGCTCGAGCGGGGTCGAGGGCCCGATCCCCACCGCCTCGCGGTAGTCGGCCCCGAAGCTCAGCCAGGTGTCGGCGTTGGCCTGGGCCAGGGGGGTGTCGGTCGGGCCGGGCAGGGTGGCGTTGATGCGGATGCCCTGCTGGAGCAGGCCCATGGCCTCCCGGGCGACGTAGGCGTTGACGGTGAGCTTGCTCCACAGGTAGTGGGCCTTGCCGTTCTCCTGGGCCCACGCCGCGGCCTCGTCGAAGTCGGTGATGGCGAGGTACTCGTCGAGCTGCTCGAGGTTCTGCTCCCAGCCGAAGCCGGCGGCGGAGGAGATCATCCCGATCGCCGATCCCCGGCCGAGCTTCCCGTCGCCCACCAGGCGGTCGATCAGGTGGCGGTGGCCGATGAAGTTGATGCGCTCGATGCCGGGCGTGCCGTCGGCGACGCCGGCGCAGGAGAACAGGGCGTGGATCGGCCCGTCGCACCGGTTGACGGCGGCGTCGATGGAGGCCTTGTCGGCCAGGTCGACCGGGACGAAGGTGACGTCGTCGTCGGTGATCTCGGCCCGGTCCATCGCCACGATCTCGGCGCCGGCGGACCGCAGCACCTCGACCACCGCGGCTCCCATCCCGGTGGCCCCCCCGACCACCAGGGCCCGCCGGCCGTCGTAGCGAAACGCATCAAACAGGGTCATGGGTGCGGCAACCTAGCCCTCGATCCGGTCGACGAGTCCCCAGTCGAGGGCGGTGGGGGCGTCGAGGGGCTGTCCGGTCAGGGCCATCCAGGCGAGGCGCTGGCGCCCGACCCGACGGGCGATCGAGACCGTGCCGCCGGCCCCCGGGACGAGACCCATGGCCAGCTCGGGGAGGCGGAAGGTGGTGTCGGGGGCGGCGTGGACCCGGCCGGCGAAGGCGGGGATCTCGACCCCGGCGCCGACGCAGGCACCGTGGACGTGGGCCGTGACCCGATCGGCGACCCGGTGGAGGGCAAGGCCCGGATGGCAGCCGAGGCGGACGGTGAAGGCGGTGGCGCCGTCGGCCACGGTGCCGAACTCGGTCAGGTCGCCGCCGGCGCTGAAGCAGGGGCCGGCACCGGCCAGGCTGACCCCGGTGACGGACGGATCGGCGGTGGCGACGGCGAGGGCCTCGACCAGCGCGTCGCGCATCGTCGTGTCGATCGCGTTGCGGACCTCGGGGCGATCGAGGACGATCACCAGCATGTCCCCCCGACGCTCCACCGCGACCGGGGGACGGGTCGTCGGGCGGACCTCGGCCTCGCCGCGCTGGTCGAGCCAGGCCCGATGGGCGGCGCTGCCCAGCACCATCCCGTACGTCGCCGCCTCGGCCACGACCGCCTCCCACACCCCGGCCCCGACGGTCGACCGCAGGAGGCTGACGAGGGCGACGGCGGCGAGGGGCTGGCCCGCCACCGCGGTCTCGACGTCCACGGCGCCACCCGTGACCCACGGCCGGGGGGCACCGGGGCGGTCGGTCAGGCAGACGTCGGCCGCCTCGGCCAGGACGGCGGGGACGTGATCGGGACGACCCTCGACGACGGTGACGGTCGGGGCCTGCCGGAGGACGCCGGCCACGGCGGCGGCGGTGTCGGGGTCGGGGTCGACGGGGCCGGTGGGCCGGACCACCAGCGGCTCGGGCCGGTGGAGCACGGAGTCGATCACGTACCCCGGGCCGGTGAGGGCGGCGATGTCGTCGACCACCACGCGCCGCACCCTACGGCGGACGAGGCCCTGCGGGCATGGGCCGGGTCGGGCGCGATGGCGCTGACGGGTGACGCCGACGGCCCCCCGCTCGCCCCGCCGACGACCGCCGCGCTCGTCGCCGACGCGGAGCTGGCGCCGTTCGGCCTCGACGCTCGCGTGCTGGCGGAGCGGGCCGCGGCCCTGGGCCTCGGCCGGCGGGGTCCGGTCTCCTGTGGCGGTGCGACCCGGCTGCTGCCCGGGCGCGACGGCTGGCTGGCCCTGTCGCTGCCCCGTCCCAGCGACGTCGAGCTGCTCCCGGCACTGCTCGGGGTGCCGGTCCAGGACGATCCGTGGCCCGCGGTGGCGCGCGCCCTGGCGTCCCGGGCGGTCGCCGAGGTCGAGGCCGACGCCGTCACCCTCGGTCTGGCGGCCGCCGTCGTGGGTACCAGCGCGAGGCGGGGGGTCGAGGTGTCCGGGCAGCCGCGCCGCCGATCGAACAGCACGGCGGCACCCCGAATCGTGGACCTCTCGGCGCTGTGGGCCGGCCCGCTCTGCGCCGACCTGCTGCGGCGGGACGGCGCCGAGGTGGTGAAGGTCGAGTCGACCACCCGCCCCGACGGCGCCCGGACCGGCGCGCCGGCCTTCTACGACCTGCTCAACGCGGGCAAGGCCAGCGTCGCCCTCGACCTCACCACGCCGGAGGGTCGGCAGGCGCTCCTGGCGGTGGTCGACACCGCCGACGTCGTCGTCTCGTCGTCCCGATCGCGGGCGATCGAGCAGCTGGGGCTCGACCCGTCGCGGTTCCTCGCCGGAGGATCCGACCGGGTGTGGGTCGCCGTCACCGGCCACGGGTGGGACGTCGATCGGGTGGGCTTCGGTGACGACGCCGCGGCGGCGGCCGGGTTGGTGGCCTGGGGCGACGACGGCACCCCCCGGTTCGCCGGCGATGCCATCGCCGACCCGCTGTGCGGGGCGCTCGCCGCCGCCGCCGCCCGGCGGGCCTGGCGCGCCGGCGGCCGCTGGTTCGTCGACGCCTCGCTCGTCGGGGCCGCCGCCCTCGTCGCCCCCCGGACGCCGGTGCCCGCCACACCGGCCCGGTCCGACGGCGCCGGCTGGGTCGTGGCCGGCCACCCGGTGCGCGATCCACGGCCGCGCCTCGCCGCGGGGCGGGCGGCGCCGCTGGGCACCGTGGCCCGGTGACACCGCCGCTGCTGCTCCGCCGGGCGTCGCTCGGCCCGGGGTCGCTCACCGACCTGGGGATCGTCGACGGGCGGATCGTCGATCGTGCCGACGTCCCGGGTCACGCCGAGGTGGTGGACCTGGACGGCCGGCCCGTGCTCCCCGGCCTGGCCGACCACCACATCCACCTCTTCGCCCTGGCCGCGGCGCGGGCGTCGATCGACCTGTCGCCGGAGGCCCTGAGCGCGGGGGGTGGGCTCGACCGGGTCCTGGCCGCGGCGCGGGCGCGGAACCCCACCGGGTGGCTGCGGGGCGTCGGCTACGACGTGACCACGTCGGGCCCGCTCGACCGCCGCCGGCTCGACGCCACCGGCGCCGGACCGGTGCGCATCCAGGACCGCACGGGGTCCCGCTGGATGCTCGACAGCACCGCCCTCGGAGCCGTGCTGCCCGCCGATCCGAGGGACCACCCCGCCGGTGTCGAGCGCGACGACGACGGCGATCCGACCGGCGTGCTCGTCCGTCTCGACCACTGGCTGGGCCACCGCGTCCCCGCCCCGCCGGTCGACCTGGCCGCGGTCGGCGCCGAGCTGGCGGCGGCCGGGATCGTCGCCGTCACCGACGCGGGGGCGGACAACGACGCCACCGCCCTCGCCGCCCTCGCCACCGCCGGCCTGCCCGTCCGGGTCGCGGCGATGACGCGCGCCGTCGACGAGCGATCCGTCGGCTCCGTCGCCCTCGGTCCGGTCAAGGTCATGCTCGACGACACCGACCTCCCGGACCTCGCCGACCTGAGCGCCACCGTGATCGCCGCCCACGCCGCCGGCCGCGCCGTCGCCGTGCACTGCGTCAGCGACGTCCAGGTGGCGTTGGCCCTGGCCGCGGGCATCGGCCGCGGCGACAGGGTCGAGCACGGCTCGCTGCTCCCCCGCGGCCTCCTCGCCGCCCTGGCCGCGGCCGGTCCCCGGGTCGTGGTCCAGCCCGCCCTCGTGTGGGCGCGGGGCGACCGCTACCTCGCCGAGACCGATGCCGCCGACCACCCGTCCCTGCACCGGCTGGCCTCGCTGCTGCGGGGTGGGTTGCGGGTCGCGGCCGGCAGCGACGCACCGTTCGGCCCCGTCGACCCGTGGCGGTCGATCGCCGCCGCCGTCCACCGCCGGACCCGCACGGGGGCGCCGTTCGGCCTCGACGAAGCGATCTCGCCCGGTGCCGCCGTCGCCCTCCACACCGGCCGTCTCGACGACCCCTCGTCGGTCCGCACGCTCGCGGTCGGCGCGCCCGCCGACCTGGTCGTGCTCGACGACGGGTGGCAGACCATCGCCGCGCAGCCCCGGGTCGCGGCGACCGCGGTGGCCGGGGCCCTTACCCACGGCCGGTGGCCCTGACGCTCAGCGGCAGGCGGAGACGGCGCGGGCGACCAGGCCGGAGCCGGAGGCCCGCCGGGCGGCGGTGCGGAGCGGGCCGGACGGGTGGGCCTCGGCGCCCCACACCGACCAGGCCCGGGCCGAGCCGTTGACCGCCACCACCGGGCCGATGTCGACCTCGCGGGCCGGGTGCGGGGCGACGTCGCCGCAGACCCAGACCCCGACGGCCCCGATCTCCGGTCCCTCGCTGAAGCGGCCGGCGACGACGTGGGTCGGCCACGACCCGTCGTGCGCCGTCCGCAGCTCGGCGGGCACCGGCGCGGCGACGATGCCGGCCCGGTCGAGGCGGAAGCGCAGCCCGGCGTGGAGGCTGTCGATGGCGTCCTCCGACGGGCGCACGATCCCCGGCCCCGTGAGCGAGACGTCGCTCACGAGCTGGTGCGGGTGCGGGCGCGGTGGGCGGCGGCGACGAGCCGTTCGAGCGAGGCGTGGACCTCGGGCCAGTCCCGGGTCTTGAGCCCGCAGTCGGGGTTCACCCAGAGCCGGTCGGGGCCAAAGGTGGCCAGGGCCTGGTCCAGGAGCCGGTCGAGGTCCTCGTCGGTGGGGACGAGGGGGGAGTGGATGTCCCAGACACCGGGACCGATCTCGTTGGGGTAGCCCCGGGCGGCGAAGTCGTCGAGCAGCTCCATCTGCGAGCGGGACGCCTCCATGGAGATGACGTCGGCGTCGAGGTCGACGATGGCGTCGAGGATGTCGCCGAACTCGGCGTAGCACATGTGGGTGTGGATCTGGACGTCGTCGGGGGCCGATCCGACGGCGAGGCGGAAGGCCTCGACCGCCCACGCCAGGTAGGCGGCGTGGTCGGCGCGACGGAGCGGCAGGCCCTCCCGCAGCGCCGGCTCGTCGACCTGGACGACGGCGAGCCCAGCGTCGACGAGATCGGTGACCTCGTCGCGCAGGGCCAGGGCGATCTGCCGGGCGGTGTCGGCGCGGGGCTGGTCGTCGCGCACGAACGACCACTGGAGGATGGTGACGGGACCGGTGAGCATCCCCTTCATGGGCCGGTCGGTGAGACCGGCGGCGAAGGCGGACCACTCGACGGTCATCGGCGCCGGCCGGGCGACGTCGCCGAAGATCACCGGAGGCTTCACGCACCGCGAGCCGTAGCTCTGGACCCAACCGTTGCCGGTGGTCGTGAACCCGTCGAGCAGGAGGCCGAAGTGCTCGACCATGTCGGTGCGCTCGAACTCGCCGTGGACGAGCACGTCCAGCCCGACGTCCTCCTGGGCCCGGACGCACGCCTCGGTCTCGGCCCGCAGGGCCTCCCGGTAGGCGTCGTCCCCGAGCTCGCCCCGCCGGTGGCGCTGGCGGACGGCCCGGACCTCGGCCGTCTGCGGGAACGACCCGATCGTCGTGGTCGGGAGGGGCGGGAGGTCGAGACGGTCGTGCTGGGCCTTGGCCCGCACCTCGTAGGGCGAGGTCCGGGTGGCCCGCGCCGGCGTCGTGGCGGCGAGGCGGTCGGCGACGTCGGGGCGGTGGATGCGGGTGGAGGTCCGGCGGGCCCCGGCCGCCCGGGCGTTGTCGGCCACGGCCCCGGCGACGGAGGCCTCGTCGCCGGCACCTATCCGGCCCAGGATGCGGACCTCGTCGAGACGCTGGACGGCGAAGGCGAGCCACGACCGCAGCTCGTGGTCGAGGTCGTCCTCCCGGTCGAGGTCGACCGGGAGGTGGAGGAGCGAGCACGACGGCGCGACCTGGACGCGCTCGGGGCCGAGGCGGGCGAGGGCGCGGTCGAGGAGGGGACGGACGGCGTCCAGGTCGCTGCGCCAGATGTTGCGCCCGTCGACCAGGCCGAGGGAGAGGCCGCGGCCGGCGGGGAGGGCGTCGAGCACCCGATCGAGCTGGCCCCGTCCGCGCACCAGGTCGACGTGCACGAGGTCGACGGGGAGCCCGAGGGCCAGGTCGGTGGCGTCGCCCAGGTCACCGAAGTAGGTGGCCAGGGTGATCTCGACGGCGGGCGCCGCCTCCCGCACCGCGGCCAGCGCCGGGGCGTAGGCCGCCCGGGCGGCGTCGGAGAGGTCGGTGACGAGCAGGGGTTCGTCGACCTGGAGGGCGGTGGCCCCGGCGGCGACGAGCGACCGGATCCACTCCTGGTACGCCGGCAGCAGGGCGTCGAGCAGGTCGAGGGGATCACCGCCGTCGGTCCGCTTCGAGAGGGCGAGGAAGGTCACCGGGCCGAGCACGACGGCTCGCGCCGGGATGCCCTGGGCCCGGGCCTCGGCCAGGTGGACGGCGAGCTGGGTCGAACCGGCCGCGAAGGCCTGGTCAGGGGCCAGCTCGGGGACCAGGTAGTGGTAGTTGGTGTCGAACCACTTGGTCATCTCGAGCGGGGCGTGGCCATCGGCCCCGCGGCAGAGGGCGAAGTAGCGGTCGACGTCGGCGGCGGTGCCCGAGGCCGGATCGAACGGTGCCCCGCCGAAGCGCTCGGGCACGACGCCGAGGGCGAGGGCGGTGTCGAGCACGTGGTCGTAGAGGGTGAAGTCGCCCACCGGCACCCGGCCCAGGCCGGCGTCGACCTGCAGGGCCCAGTGCCGCGCCCGCAGCTCGGCGGCCGTCCGGGTCAGCTCGACGGCGCCCGGGTCGTCCCCCCGCCAGCCGCGCTCGAGCGCCCGCTTCAGCTCGCGGGCGACCCCCATGCGAGGGAAGCCGAGGTTGGCGGTCACGGGTGCAGTCATGCCTCGACGGTACGACCGCCTCCCCCCGACCGGAACCCCCCCGATTGAGTGCTAGGGGCTGCTGGCGCGGGGGTTGCGGGCCATGCGGAGGCGGCGGACGTCGAGGGGCTCGCCGGTCGCGGCGTCGACGACGGCGGGACGGATCTCGGCCCGGGTGTCGCGGTCGACGAGCACGACGGGGGGCTCGCCGTCCTCCCAGCACCAGTCCGAGCCCCACCGCCAGATGGCGGCCAGCACGTCCCAGAAGGCCCGGCCCTTGTCGGTGAACCGGTAGTCGTACCGCGGCGGGTGCTCCTCGTAGGCGACCTTGACCAGCATCCCCTCGTCGACCAGCCGGGTGAGGCGCTGGGCCAGCACGGCCCGGCTGCACCCCAGCGCCTCCTGGATGTCGTCGAACCGGGAGCGGCCGGAGAACAGCTCGCGCAGGACCAGCGGCGTCCACCAGTCGCCGATCAGGTCGGTGGTGCGGGCGATGGGGCAGGGCCAGTCGTCGAATCGGGTGCGCCGCACGGTCCCGTCCTAGCCGACGCGCTCGAGGCGGGCCGGCACGTGCTTGTGCCACGGCGTGCCGGCGAAGGGGTCGCGGTCCTCGCTGGCGGTCAGCTCGTTGGGGGCCACGCCGGTGACCCGGGCCGGCCCCTCGCCCTCGCCGGGGTGGTCGAGGCCCAGGCCGTTGGGGAGCGACACGTGGCCCGCCTGCATCACCTCGCTGACCTCGGCCACCGCCTCGGCGGTGCCCCGCTTGGTGGTGACCCGCACGACGTCGCCGGTGGCCACGCCGAGGGCCTCGGCATCGACGACCGACAGCCGCAGCGAGCCGGCGGCGTCGCGCTTCCGCCAGGCCGGGTCCCGGATGATCGTGTTGGCGGTGAAGGACCGCCGCTCGCCGGCCGACAGCACGAACGGGAAGGCGGGGTCGCTCCCGGGCGGCGGGGCCGTGGCCAGGGTGTCGAGCTCGGCCAGCAGCTCGGGCAGGGCGAGGTGGACGGTGCCGGTGTCGGTCGCCACCCGGTCCCAGCTGGCGTCGTGGGGATCGTCGCTGAACACCACCCCCGAGGGGCTGGCGAGGATGGCGTCGAACAGCCGCTCGCCCGGCTCGAGGCCCTCGCCGACGAAGCCGGCCCGGCGGAGCGAGTCGGGGTTGCGCTGGGCGCTCAGGTGGGCCGCGCCCCACAGGGCGGCGGCCGCGGCGGCGCCGTGGGGGAGGGTCGGCCCGAGCGTCCGGTAGAGGACGACCGGCGCCATGCGCCCGAGCTCGGGCTTGGCCGCGGTGGCGGCGAAGAAGGCGGTGGCGAAGGCCTCGCGGCCCTCGGCCGCGGCGGCCCGCAGCGGGGCGTAGTCGTCCTCGCCGACGGCACCGAGCGCCTCGCAGAGCCGGGCGTGGATCTCGGGCTCGCCGAGCGTGCCCGGCAGCGGGTCGAGCAGCGGCCGGCGGAGGTGGAAGACGTTGCGGGGGAACTCGAAGTTGAAGAAGGTGGCCTCGAACTTCTCGAACTGCGAGGGCACCGGCAGCACGTAGTCGGCCAGCCGGGCCGTCTCGGTGAGGGCGACGTCGATCACCACCAGCACGTCGAGCGCCGCCAGCGCCTCGCGCATCCGCTGGCTGTCGGCCAGGGAGTGGGCCGGGTTACCGCTCTCGACGAGCATCGCCCGGTAGCGGGCCGGGTGGTCGGTGAGGATCTCCTCGGCGATGACGTTGGCCGGGACCAGCCCGGAGATGATGCGGGCGCCGGCGACGGGGCTGACGCGCGACGAGCCGCGACCGCTCTGGCCGGAGCCGGCCAGGTTGACCAGCGTCGAGGGCACGTACTGGGCGCCGGGCACGGCGAAGTTGCCGGTCAGCAGCCAGATCAGCTTCTCGAGGTAGCTCGACAGCGTGCTGTGGCGCGACATCTGGACGCCGAGGTCCTCGAAGAAGGCCACGCCGCCGGTCGCCCCCGCGATGCGGCGGGCGGTGGCCCGGATCAGGTCCTCGTCGACGCCGGCGATGGCGGCGAAGTCGGCGACGGGGACGGTCCGCAGGTGGGCCAGCACCTCCTCGGTGCCCTCGGCGTGGTCGGCCAGCCAGTCCTTGGCGTGGAGGCCCTCCTGGGCGATGACGCCGCCGATCGCGGCCAGGCACCAGGCGTCGGTGCCCGGGCGCACCTGGAGGTGGATGTCGGCCAGCGCCGCCGTCTCGGTGCGCCGCGGGTCGATGACGACCATCGACCGGTCCGGGTCGCGGGAGATCTCCTTGAGGGTGGTGCGGGCGTGCGGGATCCCGTGGGACTGCCACGGGTTCTTGCCCACGAAGACGGCGACCTCGGCGGTGGCGAACTCGCCCCGCACGTGGGTGCCGAGCAGGTGGGCGTTGACCCAGAACTCGCCCGTCTTCTCCTGGGCCAGGGCGTTGCTGCGGAAGCGGGAGCCGAGGGCTGCCCGGGTGGCCGAGGCATAGGCGCCGCCCAGGTGGTTCCCCTGCCCGCCACCCCCGTAGTAGAAGATCGACTCCCCGCCGTGGGTGTCGCGGACGGCGGCGAACCTCTCGGCCACCTCGGCCAGGGCCGTGTCCCAGTCGATCTCCTCGAAGGTCCCGTCGGGGCGGCGGCGCAGCGGACTGGTCAGGCGGTGGCGGCCGTTCTGGTAGTGGTCGAGCCGGAGGGCCTTCTCGCACGTGTAGCCCTTCGACGCGGGGTGGGCCTTGTCGCCCCGGATGCGCTCGAAGCGGCGGCCGTCGTCACCACCCAGCCGCACCTCGATCCCGCAGTTGCACTCGCAGAGGATGCATGCCGTCGGGTGCCACGCGGCGTCGCCCATGATCGACCTCCAGAAGTCAGTTCGTTCGTTGAACTTACTCGCGCACGAGGAAGGCGTCGAGGGCGACGTGACCGGCGAGGTTGTCGATGAGCCCGACCATCGACGCGAAGGCGCACTCCAGGACGACCTCGAGGATGGCCTCGGTGGAGAGCCCGGCCTGGCGCGCCGCGTCCTCGGTCCCGGCCGCGACCGCGCCGCGCCGGAGGACGACCTCGCGGGCCAGGGCGTGCACGGCGGCGGCGGCCGGATCGGCGGGCGGTGCGCCCGAGCGGATGGCCTCGATGTCGGCCTCGTCGACGCCGAGCCCGGCGAGCATCGTCGAGTGGAAGGCCACGCCGTAGCGGTTGTCCACCTCGACGCCGACCGTCAGGCCGGCGACCTCGCGGAGGACGGGATCGAGACCCGTCGACCCGACGGCCCGGCGCAGGGCGTCGAACCCGCTGACGAGGGCGGGGGAGGAGGCGGCGACGGCCGCCAGGTTGGGGACCAGGCCGAGGTCGGCGGCGATGCCGTCGAGGACGGGCCGGCTGGCGGTCGGGGCGGTCTCGGGGGTGAGGATCGGGAGCTGCATGGCGACGACGATGAGCCGTCGAGGGCAGGCCGGCGATTCCCACGGAGGGAAGCGCTGCGGGGGTCCGCCCGTCGTAGCCTCCGGGCCGATGCAGCCTGCCCCGAGGGCGTCGTCACCGTTCGGCGCCCTGCTCCGCCAGTGGCGCGCCGTCCGGGGTGCGAGCCAGCTCGCCCTGGCGATCGAGGCCGGCACCACCCCGCGGTACGTGAGCTTCGTGGAGACGGGGCGGGCGCAGCCGAGCCGGCACATGGTCGTGCGGCTGGCCCGGGCGCTGGAGGTGCCGCTGCGGGAGCGCAACGAGCTCCTGCTGGCGGCCGGGTTCGCCCCGCTCTACTCGGCCGAGCCGTTGGGGAGCGCGGCGCTGGCGAGGGTGGACTGGGCCCTCAGCCGCATGCTCGACCAGCACGAGCCCTTCCCGGCCGTCGTGATGGATCGCGGGTGGAACCTGCAGCGGGCCAACGCCGGGGCCGGCGTGCTCTTCGGCCGCCTGTTCGCACCCGACCCGGTGCCCGCCGACGCCAACGTGCTGCGCCTCTTCGTGGAGCCCGGACCGGTGCGTGAGCACGTCGTCAACTGGCCCGCTGTCGTGGTCGCGCTCCTGGAGCGGGCCCGGCGAGAGGCGGTCGGCGGCGTCCTCGACCCCGACACCGCCGACCTGGTGGGCGAGCTCCGCGCTCGCGACGACGTCC
>DASVEC010000268.1:0-5082 GCA_036380755.1 Iamia sp.
GCCGCCGCCCACGCCGGCGCCCTGGCCGCCGGGCCGGGTGCGGCCCCGCCGGTGGCGGTGGTGGGCAGCGGGCTCGACGTCGTCTACCCGGCCCGCAGCCGGGCGCTGTGGCACCAGGTCGTGGCCCGGGGCGTGGTGCTCAGCGAGTACCCGCTGGGCACGCCGCCCAGCAAGTGGCGGTTCCCGGCCCGCAACCGGCTGGTGGCGGCGTTGGCCGACGTGGTGGTCGTGGTCGAGTCGCCCCGCACCGGTGGGTCGATGTACACCGTCGACGAGGCCCTTCGGCGCCAGCGCGAGGTGCTGGCCGTGCCCGGGTCCGTCCGCTCGTCGGCCTCGGCCGGCACCAACTGGCTGCTCTCGCAGGGCGCTCAGGTGTGCTGCAGCGCCGACGACGTGCTGGTGGCGGCCGGTCTGGCCGCCGTGCCGGACGACGACGGCAACGTGCTCGACCCGCGCCCACCACCCACCGGCGACGGCCGCCGGGTGCTCCGGGCCATTGGCTGGGATCCCACCACCCTCGATGCCGTGGCCGAGCGCACCGGGCTCGGTCTGGGTGCGCTGGCGGTGGCGCTCGACGGCCTCGAGGGCGACGGGTGGATCGACCAGGGTGCGGGCCGGGTCGAGAGGAGGGCCCGGCCGTGACCCTCCGCGCCGTCGTCCCCACCACGCCCTGGCACCTCGCGGCGTGGGCCGTCGCCCTCGTGCTCGGCGTCGTCGTGGCCGCCCGTCCGGTCCTGGCCACCCTCGCTCTCGCCCTGGCCAAGGCGCACGTCCGGTGCGCCGGCCACCGGGTCGCGGTGCTCGTGGTCCGCCACGGCGGTCGCGGCCTGCTGGTCGTCCTCCGCCTGTACGCCCGTCTGTTCGTCGCCGCCTACCTGGCCCGGGCCGCGATCACCAGGCGAGCGAAGGTGGCTCGGTACCGTGACAAGGGTGACGTGGGACGTCGAGCTCTTCCTGCAGTCGCTCACCGATCTCCGGTCGGCGACGCTGACGGCCTACGAGCGCGACCTGCGCCGCTTCACGGAGTGGGCCCAGCGCAACGCCCACGACGGCCCCGAGCGGATCACCCGGGCGACCCTCCGCTACTACCTCGGCGAGCTGTCGGAGGGGGTCGACCGGCCCCCGGACCCGAAGAGGCCGCCCCACCCCCTGGCGCCCCGGTCGCTGGCCCGCCACGTCAGCACCCTGCGCCGGTACTTCCACTGGACGACCCGCACCGGTCGGACCCCCGGAGGAGATCCGACGCTCGACCTGTCGGCGCCCCAGGGCGCCTCCCGGCTGCCCCAGGTGCTGCGGCTCGACCAGGTCGACGCCATGGTGACGAGCCCGACGCCCGAGGAACCGGCGGACCGGAGCTACCACGCCCGCGACGACGCCGTGATCGAGCTGCTCTACGGCAGTGGCCTGCGGGTCTCGGAGCTGTGCGGGCTGGAGCCGGGCAGCATCGACCTCGACCGGGGCGCGATGACGGTGACCGGCAAGGGGGGCAAGCAGCGCCGCATCCCGGTGAGCGATCCGGCGGTGGCCGCGGTGCGGAGGTGGCTGCCCCGGCGCGCCGATCTGATCGGCACCCGAGCGGTGCCGCACCTGTTCGTCAACCGACGGGGCAATCCGATGACCCCGCGCGACGTCCGCCGGATCCTCGACGCCCGGTCGGCGAGCCCGACCCACCCCCACGCCCTGCGTCACAGCTTCGCCACCCACCTGCTCGACGGCGGGGCCGACCTCCGCGCCGTCCAGGCCCTCCTGGGCCACGAAGACCTGCGGACGACCCAGGTGTACACCCACGTCAGCCGCGAGCGGCTGCGGGAGGTCCACACCGACACCCACCCCCGGGCGTAGCCGGCACCGATCGCCCCCCGTCCGGCCGCCGGCACCGGTGGTGGTTGGTCGTCCTGGTGGCGCTGGCCGCCGCCCTCGCCGCCTTGGTCGTCCCCGGCGGGCCCGGGGCGGCCCGAGCGGCGGCCCAGGCCCAGGCGCCCGACGAGGGCGAGCAGGTCGACTACGCCCCGCCGGTCGACGCGCCGATCACCGATCCCTTCCGGCCCCCACCCCAGCCATGGCTCCCGGGCAATAGGGGCATCGAGTACGCCACCGCGCCCGGGACGCCGGTCCGCGCCGCCGGTCGCGGCCGGGTGACCTTCGCCGGGCCGGTGGCCGGAGCGCTCCACGTCACCGTGGCCCACCCCGACGGCGTCCGCACGTCCTACTCCTACCTGGCCTCGGTGGTTGTGGTGGCGGGTGCGGACGTCGTACGGGGCCAGGTCGTCGGCACCGCGGGTGGTCGGTTGCACGTCGGCGCCCGGCGGGGCGACACCTACATCGACCCGGCGTCGCTGTGGGGCGCCACCGGCCCACCCTGGGTGCGGTTGGCCCCGCTCGACGGCACCACCGGAGCGCCGACCCGCAGGGTTGGTGGCGTGAGGGGGGTGGCGACCTAGACTCGTCCGTCGGCCCTGGCACCAGGTCAGAGCCGCAACTCACCTCACAGCCCGGTCCACCAACGGTCGCCGCCCTGCGGCGTCAGGACCGGGTGACGTCGAACCGTTGGGAAAGGAGATCGACGTGGATCAGCCCGTCGTGACCATGAAGCAGCTCATCGAGGCAGGTGTCCACTTCGGGCACCAGACGCGTCGGTGGAACCCGAAGATGCAGCGGTTCATCCACGGTGACCGTGGTGGCATCTACATCATCGACCTCAAGCAGACGCTCCAGCGTCTCGAGACCGCCTACAGCTTCATCCGGGACATGACCGCCGACGGCGGCACCGTCCTGTTCGTGGGCACCAAGAAGCAGGCCCAGGACCCGGTCCAGAGCTACGCCGAGAAGTGCGGCATGCCGTACGTCAACCAGCGCTGGCTGGGCGGCATGCTCACCAACTTCGAGACCATCTCGAAGCGGGTGGCCAAGATGCAGGAGTACCGCCGCATGCGGGCCTCCGGCGAGTTCGACGCCATGCCCAAGAAGGAGGCCCTCCTCCTCAGCCGCGAGCTGGCCAAGCTCGAGCGCAACCTGGGCGGCATCCACCAGATGGAGAAGGTGCCCGACGCGGTGTTCGTCCTGGACACCAAGAAGGAGCACATCGCCGTCACCGAGGCCAACAAGCTGGGCATCCCGCTGGTGGCCGTGGTCGACACCAACTGCGATCCCGACGTCATCGAGTACGTCATCCCCGGCAACGACGACGCCATCCGCTCCGGCACCCTCATGTGCCGGATCATCTCCGACGCCGTCGAGGAGGGCCGCCTGATCGCCGCCCGTCGGAGCGGTGGCCCGGCCAAGGTCGTCCGCACCGCCGAGGACGAGGCCCGCATCGCCGCCGAGCAGGCCGAGGCCCGCAACCAGGCCGCCGCGGCCGCCGCCGAGCGCGAGCGCCGGCTCGCGGTCGCCGCCACCCCCACGGCCGAGGCCGCCCCCGAGCCGGCGGCCGAGGCGGCCCCGGCCCCCGAGGCCGAGGCCCCCGCCGAGCCCGCCCCCGAGGCGCCCGCCGCCGCCGAGGAGGCCGCCGCCGAGCCGGAGCCCGCCCCCGAGGCGACCGCCGCCGAGACCCCCGACACCGCCGAGACCACCGAGGAGCAGGCGTAGCCATGGCCGACTTCACCGCCAAGGACGTCCAGGCCCTGCGCCAGTCCACCGGCGCCGGGATGATGGACGCCAAGAAGGCGCTCGCCGAGAACGGGGGCGACCCCGAGGCGGCGACCAAGTGGCTGCGCGAGAAGGGCCTGGCCAAGGCCGCCACCCGCACCGACCGGGACAACAGCCAGGGCACCATCGCCGTGGCCCAGGAGGGCAGCGCCGCCTCCATCGTCGAGCTCAAGTGCGAGACCGACTTCGTGGCCAAGTCCGACCAGTTCACCGGTCTCGTCCAGGAGATCGCCACCCTGGTGGCGATCGAGGGCGAGGACGCCGCCGGTCGCAAGACCGAGGCCATCGACGACCTCAAGCTGGTCCTCAAGGAGAACATCGAGCTGGGCCGGGTGGTCCGGGTCGAGGCCGGCGACGGCCACGTCCTCGACTCCTACGTCCACCGCCAGGACGGCCGGGGCGTCAACGGCGTCATCGTCGAGCTCGACGGTGGCACCGCGGAGGTCGCCCACGACGTCGCCGTGCACGTCGCCTTTGCCAAGCCCTCCGCCGTCCGCCGCGAGGACATCCCCGAGGCCGAGGTGGCCGAGGAGCGGGCCACGCTCGAGTCGATCACCCGCGCCGAGGGCAAGCCCGAGGCCGCCCTCGAGAAGATCGTCGAGGGTCGTCTGACCGGCTGGTTCAAGGAGCGCGTCCTGCTCGAGCAGGGCTTCGTGAAGGACGAGAAGACCACCATCAAGGCGCTGCTCGGCGAGGCCGACATCGTCCGGGTGGCCCAGGTCGTCGTCGGGTCCTGAGCACGCTCCCGTGACCGAGCCCCGCTGGAACCGCGTCGTCCTCAAGCTCTCGGGCGAGGCCTTCGCCGGGGGCCAGGGCTACGGCATCGACGGCGAGACGCTGCGGATGCTGGCCGGCGAGATCTGCTCGGTGCGCGCCGACCTGCACACCGACATCGCCGTCGTCGTGGGCGGGGGCAACATCTGGCGGGGCCAGATCGGCGCCGGCTCGGGCATGGACCGGGCCCAGGCCGACCAGATGGGCATGCTGGCCACGGTCATCAACGCCCTGGGTCTCCAGGAGATGCTCGAGCAGATGGGCCAGCCGACGCGCGTCATGTCGGCGGTCCACATGGAGCAGATCGCCGAGCCCTACATCCGTCGCCGGGCGATCCGCCACCTCGAGAAGGACCGCGTGGTCATCCTCGCCGCCGGCATGGGCAGCCCGTTCTTCACCACCGACACCCCGGCCGCCCTGCGCGCCGCCGAGATCGACGCCCAGGCCGTGCTCAAGGGCACGCACTCGGGCGTCGACGGCGTCTACACCGCCGACCCGAAGCTCGATCCCAGCGCCACCAAGCTCACCGAGGTGTCCTACATGGACGTCCTCAACAAGGGCCTCAACGTGATGGACCCCACCTCCATCACCTTCTGCATGGACAACGCCCTGCCGATCGTGGTCTTCGACGTCACTGCCAAGGGCAACCTGCGCAAGGTCCTC
>DASVEC010000269.1:0-5351 GCA_036380755.1 Iamia sp.
CGCCCCCCTCCCGGCCGATCTCACCTAGCGGACGGCCACTCCGGGGGGCGCTTCTCGCGGAAGGCGGCGATGCCCTCGGCGGCATCGGCGGTGGAGGCGGTGATCGTGAGGAGGGGGTGGAGCACGGCGAGGGCCTCGGCCGCGGCCATGTCGAGCGTGGCGTAGAAGCCGTCCCGGCCGAGCCGCATCGCCGCGGGCGACTTGGCGGCGAGGGTGGCGGCCAGCTCGTCGACGGCGGCGTCGAGCTCCTCGGTGGGCACGACCCGGGTGACGAAGCCGATGCGATCGGCCTCGGCGGCGTCGACCCGGCGGCCGGTCATCATCAGCTCGAGAGCCCGCTTGGGCGGCATCGACCGGACCAGCGGCACGGTGATCTGGTGGGGCCACAGCCCGACGTCGACCTCGGGGGTGCCGAACACGGCGTCGTCGGCCGCCACGACCAGATCGCAGGCCAGGGCCAGGCCGAACCCGCCGGCGAGGGCGTAGCCGCGGACCCGGGCGACGGTGGGCTTGCCCAGGGCCCACAGATCGGCGAAGAGGCCGGCCAGCTCGCCCCGGGCCGCGTGGGTGGCGGCGGGGTCGGCATCGGCGCCGGTGGCCATGCCGCCGAGGTCGGCGCCGGAGCAGAAGGCCCGCTCGCCCGCCCCGGTGAGGACGACGACGCGGACCGCCGGGTCGTCCCGGGCCTGGGCAACGAGGGCGCGCAGGGCGGCGATGGCGTCCCACGACAGGGCGTTGCGCTGGGCCTCGCGGTCGATGGTGAGACGGGCCACGCCGGCGGCGACCTCGACCCGGATGTCCGACGACGGCGACTCCACGGCGCCGGACCCTAGGCCGCTCAGCCGGTGGTGAGCGTGAGGACGGCGGTGGCGACGGCCAGGGCGGGCAGGCCCACGAGCACGCCGGCCCGGGCGTAGTCGCGCCAACCGACGTCCAGCCCGCTGCGCCGGGCGACGTCCAGCCACAGCAGCCCGGCCAGCGAACCGGTGACGAGCACCGTCGGCCCCATGTTCACGCCCAGCAGCCAGGCCCACCGGCTGGCCTTGCCGGGCGGCAGGTGGGACAGGCCGGCGACGAAGGTCGGGAGGTTGTTGGCCCCGTTGGCCCCGAGGGCCCCGACGCCGACGACGCGGGCCAGGCCGATGGGGCCTCGCCCGTCACCCAGCACGGCACCGACGTCGACCTGCTCGGCCACCGCCACGGCCAGCACCGCCAGCCCGGCCACGGCGAGGGCGCTCGACCAGGGCACCGCGGCCAGCGGCAGCGTCCGGGTACGGACGACGAGCCCGACGACGACCAGCGCAGCCACGATCCACGGTGGCACCCCGACCGCGCCTCCGACGGTGAACCCGACGAGCAGCGTCCCGGCGGCGACCGCGGCCACGACGAGTGCCTCGCGGTCGTCGACCGGTTCGACGACGGTCGGCTCTGGCTTCCCGATCGGCGCGGGACGGGGCCAGGCCCGGCGCCACAGGAGGTAGCCGACCACCACGGCGGCGAGCGACGGCGGACCGAGGTGGGCGAGGAAGGCGCCCGGACCCCGCCGGTCGTGCTCCTCGGCGATGAGGTTGGTGAGGTTCGAGACCGGGAGCCACGACGACGACAGCGAGGCCAGCAGGGCGGGCTGGACGGCCAGGCCGCGGGCGTCCTCCCCCGCCCGGGCCGCGGTGCGGATCGCCACCGGGGTGAGCAGGACGACGGCGGCGTCGAGGTTGACGAGCGCGACCGTCGCCGCCCCGAGCACCCACAGCCCGAGCGCCGTCGACCGCGCCGGCAGGCGGCGGGCCACGGCGGCGAAGCAGCCGATCTCGTCGAGCAGCACGGCCAGGGGGACGGCGAACAGCACGAACAGGAGGGGTTCGACCAGATCGCCGACCGCGGCCCGGGCCGGCTCGGCGTCGACCACCCCCGCGACCACGGCCACCACCCCGAGCAGGGCGGGCACGACGGCCAGGGCGCGGTGCCGGAGGTGGCCCACCGCCGCCCCCACGCCGCCGGCGAGGAGGGCGACGGCGACGATCCACACCGCCGCAGTGTGGTGCCCCGACCAGGGGTTTCCCGCCCCTCATGGTGACGTACACTGACGCCGTCAACTTCCCCTGGCACCTGCAGATCGAGACCGAAGGAAGTGACGTGGCTCTGACCGAGCGCAACCGCAATGCCCTGTACCAGGGGCTCACCCAAGCCGTCGGAGACGAGGAGGCCGTCGAGGCGATGCTGTCGCAGTTCCCATCGGGCGAGGGCGACCGCCTGGCGACCGAGTCGTTCGTCCGGACCGAGATCACACGTCTCGAGGCCAAGATGGACGTCGGCTTCGCTGCTCTGGAGAAGCGGATCATCGAGCTATCAGCCGAGCTGAAGGACTACGTCCACGAGGAGCTGCGGAGGTACTTCCTCTGGAGCTACGGGGCGATGTTCATGCTGCTGGCGGCTGTGGTGACCGCGGCGAAGATCCTCGAGTAGGCGGCGCCGGTTGAGGTCGGTGTCGGGGCACCTCGTACGATGAGCCGACCTGCCCCCGACTGCCGAGGTTGGACCATGCCCGAGGTGACCGATCCCCAGCTCGACGAGGTCGAGGCCCGCGCCGACGAGGCCGACGTCGTCGAGGAGCTCCTCGTCGAAGAGGTCTCCATCGACGGCATGTGCGGCGTCTACTAGAGGCCACCCCGTGCTCGACGAGGCCTGGCGCCTCGACGACGCCGTCTCGCTCCGACCCGAGCCCTTCGGCGCCCTCGCCTACCACTTCGGCACCCGGAAGCTCAGCTTCCTCAAGGTGCCGCCGCTCGTCGACGTCGTGACCGGGCTGGCCGACGCGGCCACGGTCGCCGACGCACTCGTCACCGCGGGGGTCGACGAGGCCCAGTGGCCGTCGTACGTGAAGGCCCTCCGGACGCTCGCCGAGAGCGGGATGATCGTGCGCCGCACCGCCGTCGAGGCCCCCGCATGACGGCGCTCGCCCCCGGCCGGCTGGTCGACCAGTTCGAGCGCGGCCTCGACGCCCCCATCTGCCTCACCTGGGAGCTGACCTACGCCTGCAACCTGGCGTGCGTCCACTGCCTGTCGTCCTCGGGCCGCCGCGACCCCGACGAGCTCAGCACCGCCGAGGCCATGGCGGTCATCGACGAGCTCCAGCGGATGCAGGTCTTCTACGTCAACATCGGCGGGGGCGAGCCCACCATCCGGCCCGACTTCTGGGATCTGCTCGACTACTCCGTCGACCACCACGTGGGCGTGAAGTTCTCGACCAACGGGTTCAAGATCACCCCGGCCCGCGCCGAGCGGCTGGCCGCCACCGACTACCTCGACGTCCAGATCTCGCTCGACGGCGCCACCGCTGACGTCAACGACGCCGTGCGCGGCCCCGGCACCTACGACGCCGCCCTCCGGGCCATGGAGAACCTGGCCGCGGCGGGGATGCAGGACTTCAAGATGTCGGTGGTCTGCACCCGCCACAACATCGGCCAGCTCGACGGGTTCAAGGCCATCGCCGACCGCTACGGCGCCCAGCTCCGGCTCACCCGGCTGCGCCCGTCGGGCCGCGGCGCCGACACCTGGGACGAGCTCCACCCGCTCCCGGGCCAGCAGCGCCAGCTCTACGACTGGCTGGTGGCCAACGGCGACCAGGTCCTCACCGGCGACTCCTTCTTCCACCTCTCGGCCTACGGCGAGGCCCTGCCCGGCCTCAATCTTTGCGGCGCCGGGCGGGTGGTGTGCCTGATCGACCCGGTGGGCGATGTCTACGCCTGCCCCTTCGCCATCCACGACCGGTTCAAGGCCGGGAACGTGCTCGGCCCCGGCGGCTTCCAGCACGTGTGGCGGGAGTCCGAGCTGTTCCTCGAGCTGCGCGAGCCCCAGTCGGGCGGCGCCTGCACCCACTGCTCGGCCTACGACGCCTGCCGGGGCGGCTGCATGGCGGCCAAGTTCTTCACCGGCCTGCCGCTCGACGCACCCGATCCCGAGTGCGTGAAGGGTCACGGCGAGACCGCCCTGGCCGCACTGGCCACGGGCGCGACCAAGCCCCGTCCCGCGGTCGACCACTCCAAGCCGGTCTCGGTGCCCGTCACCCTCGGGCCCCGCCCCGGCCGACCCGACAAGGCCTGCGAGGAAGATCCCCTGCACGGCCTCGTGGTCCCCACCTAGAGAAGAAGCAGACCCATGCCCCGCAACCCCTGGTTCGAGACCGTCGCCGAGGCCC
This sequence comes from Iamia sp., assembly GCA_036380755.1. Lineage (GTDB taxonomy): Bacteria > Actinomycetota > Acidimicrobiia > Acidimicrobiales > Iamiaceae > Iamia. Next base: position 4,196 of record DASVEC010000269.1, read on the forward strand.
AGCGCCGGGCCAAGCGCCGCCTGCCCAGGTCCGTCTACAGCGCCCTGCTGGCGGGCTCGGAGAAGGGCATCTCCTACGCCGACAACGTCGAGTCGTACGGGGAGCTGGGCTTCGCCCCCCACGTGGCCGGGCTGGCCGCGTCGCGGGACCTGAGCACCACGGTGATGGGCCAGGACATCTCGCTGCCGGTGATCATCTCGCCCACCGGCGTCCAGGCCGTCCACCCCGAGGGCGAGATCGCCGTCGCCCGGGCCGCCGCCGCCCGGGGCACGGCGATGGGCCTGTCGTCGTTCGCCTCCAAGCCGGTCGAGGACGTCGTCGCCGCCAACCCGCAGGTGTTCTTCCAGATCTACTGGATGGGCGATCGCGACGCGATGGAGGCCCGTCTCCAGCGGGCCCGCGACGCCGGCTGCGTCGGGCTGATCCTCACCCTCGACTGGTCGTTCTCGCACGCCCGCGACTGGGGCAGCCCGTCGATCCCCGACGAGATCGACCTCAAGACGATGGCGACGTTCGCCCCCGAGGTCGCGCTCAAGCCGGCCTGGCTGTACGAGTTCGCCAAGTCTGGGAAGCTGCCCGACCTCGGCGTGCCCAACGTCGTGCCCAAGGGCGCCGAGTCGCCCAAGTTCTTCGGCGCCTACGGCGAGTGGATGGGCACGCCCCCGCCGTCGTGGGAGGACGTGGCCTGGTTGCGCGAGACCTGGGGCGGGCCCTTCATGCTCAAGGGCATCTCCCGGCTCGACGACGCCCGCGCCGCCGTCGATGCCGGGGTCACCGCCATCTCGGTGTCGAACCACGGCGGCAACAACCTCGACGGCACGCCGGCGCCGATCCGGGTCCTCCCGTCGATCGCCGACGCCGTCGGCGACGACGTCGAGATCCTCCTCGACGGCGGCATCCGCCGGGGCAGCGACGTGGTCAAGGCCGTCGCCCTCGGCGCCCGCGCCGTGATGATCGGCCGGGCCTACCTGTGGGGCCTCTCGGCCAACGGCCAGGCCGGCGTGGAGAACGTCCTCGACATCCTGCGGGCCGGCGTCGACTCCGCCCTCCTCGCCCTCGGCCACTCGTCGATCGCCGACCTCACCCCCGTCGACGTGCTCGTCCCCGAGGGCTTCACCCGCGTCCTCGGCGACACCAAGTAGCCAGCCCCGCCGTC
>DASVEC010000270.1:0-2135 GCA_036380755.1 Iamia sp.
GATCCCGTCGACGCCGGCCCCGACGGCCTCACCGGGTACGTCGTCGAGGTCGAGGGGGCGGCGCCGGTCGAGGTCGGGCCGGAGGTCGACGAGGCCGTCGTGACCGGGCTCGGCGACGACCCGGTCACCGTGACCGTCCGCGCCCGGAACGCCATCGGGATGGGTCCCGCGTCGGATCCGTCCGCGCCCGCATCGCCGCACGGCCCGCCGACGGCGGCGCCGACGGGGGTGAGCGTGACCAGCCCGGGCTCCTCCGGCGACCTGGTCATCGAGTGGGAGCCGGTGACCGCCGACGGCGGATCGCCGATCACGGCCTACGAGGTGCGGTGGGGACCGGGCGAGGATCAGGTCGTCGTCGCCGGGCCCGAGGACGTGACCGCCTCGTTCGGTGGGCTGGAGGACGGCGTCCCGCACAGCTTCACGGTCCGGGCCCGCAACGCCGATGGCGACGGCCCGGCCTCGGAGCCGGTGACGGCGCGTCCCGGGCAGGCACCGACCAGCGGCCCGTCCGACGTGGCGGCCACACCCACTGGCGCCGTCGGAGAGGTGCTCGTGACCTGGTCGCCCCTCGCCCCCGAGGACGTGGGCACCGGGCCGATCACCGGCTACCGGGTCGACTGGGGATCGGGGTCGACCGAGGTCGGGCCCGAGGCCGTCACCTACCTCGTCGAGGGCCTGGAGGTGGGGTCGCAGTACCAGGTGGCGGTCACGGCGCTGAGCGAGTTCGGCCCGGGCCCGGCCTCCGCCTGGGTCGACGTCTTCGCCAACGCCGCGCCGGGCGATGCGCCGACGGGCGTCGTGGCCGTGCCCACCGGTGTCGGGGGTCGCGTCCGCGTCACGTGGAACCCGCTGCCCGGTGGTGGTCAGTGGGGGCGGTACGCCGACACCTGGATCGTGACCTGGGACGGCGGGAGCACGAGCCTGCCCGTGGGCCGGACGACCCTCGAGATCTCGGGGCTCGATCCCGAGGTGGACGTGGCCTTCCGGGTCCGAGCGAGCAACGCCCTGGGCCTCGGACCGCTCTCGGAGCCGAGCGACGCGGTCCGCGCCGGTGGCCTCGCGCCCCGTCCAAACCTGCTCGACCCCGAGTCCGCATCCAACGAGCAGGGCGATCTCGGCTGGGTCCCGGTGGGCGTCGACATCGCCCGGAGCGCGATGGTCGCGCACGACGGAGTCGCCTCGCTCCGGGTGACCAGCCACGGGCCCGGGTACGAGGGCACGGCTCCGCTCGTGGTCTCGGGCGTGGGCGACGCCGGGACCGCGGTCGAGGAGGGGCAGACGTACCGGGCCAGCTTCTGGGTGAGCGCGGCCGACGTCTCGCGGCAGGCGACCGCCTTCCTCTCCTGGTCCGACGCCGAGGGCCGTGAGATGACGATGGACGCCGGGACGCCGGTCGACGAGGTCGTCGACGGGTGGGTGCAGGTCGAGGTGGAGGCGACCGCGCCCGTGGGGGCGACCCACGTCGCCGTCGGCGTGGCGTTCGACGACGCCGCCACCGGCGAGGTCCATCACGTCGACGGGGCCGTCCTGACCACCGACGAGGTGGACGCCCCCAACCTGCTGTCACCGGTCCAGTCGACGATGGAGGGCGGGGAGGTGCGGTGGGTCTCCCGTCTGGGGACGACGACGCGCAGCACGTCGCTCGGCGCCGCCGGAGGCCACGTCGCCCTCTTGCTCCGGCAGGACGAGCTCTCCACGAGCGGCGAGAGCGCGACCGCCTTCCTGCCCGCCACGGCCCTGCCGACCGTCGCCCCGGGACAGGAGTGGTCCGCGGCGGCGTGGGTACGGCGGGGGAACCGCACGAGCGAGGTCGCCCTCCGGATCGGCTTCCTCACCGCCGACGGACTGCTCCTCTCGAGCACGACCGTCGACGCCCGGGAGATCGGGACCGAGGACTGGGAGGAGCTGCGCGGCTCGGCGGTCGTCCCGGACGGGGCGGTGGCGATGACCGTGGGCATCGCCATGGTCGGTGGTGGCTGGGGAGACGTCGTCGGCCTCGACGAGGTGGCGGTGTGGGCGGGCAGCCCCCAGGACTGCTGCTCCAACGTGCTGGCCGTTCCCGATCGCTCGATGGAGACGGGCGACAGCGGCTGGGTCGGCGACGGCTTCGCCGTCGGGCGGGTGGGCCAGGCGAC
>DASVEC010000271.1:0-2552 GCA_036380755.1 Iamia sp.
GGGCCCAGCGGGTGCGGGCGCCCCGCACGTGGGGATCGACCTCCCACCAGTCCATCTGCAGGGCGCCGGCGGTGAGGTCGAGGATCGAGTAGCCGTGGCCCCGCAGCTCGACCATCCGGACGTCGGGGTTGGTCGCCATGAGGGCGGTCTCGGCGGCGATGGCGCCGGCGGTGCCCAGCGCCTCGGGGGCGGGGACGCCGGGGGGCAGGCCGGCGCCGGTGACCGCCTCGGCCACGATGTCGTCGACGTTGTCGGAGGTGATCGAGCTGCACACCAGCTCGACACCGACCGGCGTCGCGGCCCCGGCCGGTTGGAGCTCGCAGGCCCAGGCCGAGTGGATGTCGCCGACCAGCGACACGAACCCGGTGATGCCCTCGCGGCCGACCAGGCCCAGCAGCTCCTGCTGGTCGGCCGTGTAGCCGTCCCACGCGTCGACGTTGAGCGGGACGCCGGTGGCGGGGACGGCGCCGCCGGTGATCCCGGTGACCGCCTCGTCGACGAGCGGGACGAGGACCGGGTCGAGGGCGTCGGGCACCCCGGGCAGGTTCTGGACGCCGCCGAAGGTGACCGGCGTGAGCATCACCGACGAGCCCAGCAGCTTCCAGGTGGTGGCGGCCGTCTTCAAGCCGTCGTGGAGCCAGCGCTCCTGCGCCGGTCCGAGGATGGTGCGATCGGGGTCGTCGATGACGGCGGTCTCGGTCGGGCTCGCCGGCTGCTGGTCCCGGTACTGGCGCAGGTCGGCCATCTGGAGCTGGGCCAGCGTCCCGAAGCGGAGGGTCCGGTAGATGCGGGTCGTCCCCGGCGCCGGCTCGCGGACGGGCATCCACTCGAAGTAGGCCCGGCGACCGGCGGCGGCCCGGGCCGCCCACGACCCCTCGCCGGCCTGGTGGTTGTCGGCCCCGTCACGCCAGGAGTCGTTGGCCACCTCGTGGTCGTCCCAGGTGCAGACGAAGGCGAAGCGGGCGTGGAGCCGCTGGAGGTCGGGGTCGCCCTTGTACTGGGCGTGGCGGCGCCGGTAGTCGGCCAGGGTGACGATCTCGCGGGCGGGCACGGGCGCCCGGGCTGACCCGTACTCGCCGCTTCCGTACTCGTAGAGGTAGTCGCCGAGGTGGAGGACCCAGTGGACGTCGTCGCGCTCGGCCAGCCGGCCGTAGGCGGTGAACCAGCCCTCGGCCATGTTCGAGCACGACACCACGCCGAGACGCAGCCGGTTCACGGCGGCACCGGTCGCCGGTGCGGTGCGGGCTCGCCCGACGGGGCTCGTCCCGCCGGCGCCCCGGAACCGGTACCAGTACTCGGTGTCGGGGCGCAGGCCGGTGGCGTCGACCTTGACGGTGTGGTCCCGGGCCGCGGTGGCGGTGACCGTGCCGGTGGCGACGATCCGGGCGAAGGCACCGTCGCGGGCCACCTCCCAGCGCACGGGCACCGGGGCGCCCTTGCCGCTGCCGGGTGTCGCGTCGGGGGTCGGGGTGATGCGGGTCCAGAGCAGGACGCGGTCGGGGAGCGGGTCCCCGGCGGCCACGCCGTGGAGGAAGGTCCTGGCCGTCTCGGGCTGGCACCCGGCGGCGGCCACGAGGGCGACCGGGACGGCGGCGGCGGTCGTGCGGAGGAAGCGGCGGCGATCCACGGGACCCTCACTTCCTCGCCCCCGCCTCCGGCCCTCCTGCCGCTCGCGAGAGTTCGCACGCCGTTCACCGACGCGAACCGGGGCGCGGTCGTGTTGCGAACGACTTGCAGTTAGGGTGGCGCGGTGCACGCGCCCGACGGGTTCATCGACGGTCCCACCTCGCTGGCCATGGGGGTGGTCGCCGCCGGTGGGGTCGGTGTCTGCCTGCGCCGGGCGGGCCAGGAGCTGGAGGAGAAGCAGGTCCCGCTGGCCGGGCTCACCGCCGCCTTCGTCTTCGCCGTGCAGATGCTCAACTTCCCGGTGGCCAGCGGCACGAGCGGCCACCTCCTCGGGGGCGTGCTGGCGGCCGTGCTCGTCGGGCCCTACGTGGGGGCGCTGTGCGTCACCGTGGTCGTCGCGGTGCAGGCCCTCCTGTTCGCCGACGGTGGGCTCACGGCTCTCGGGTTCAACGTCGTGAACATGGCGCTGGTGACGGCGCTCGGCGGCTACCTCGTGTTCGTCGGGCTGCGCCGGGTCCTGCCCCGGACCCGCAGCGCGGTGTCGCTCGCCGCCGGGCTGGCCGCCGGCGTGGGCGTGGTGCTGTCGTCGCTCGCCTTCTCCCTCCAGTACGCCATCGGCGGCACCGGTGGGGCCGACGCCGGTGCCGTGACGGCATCGATGGTCGGCGTCCACGTGCTGATCGGCATCGGCGAGGGCGTCATCACGGGCCTGACCGTCAGCGCCGTGCTGGCGTCGCGGCCCGACCTGGTGCACGGGGCGCGCCACCTCGTCGCACCGTCGTCGCCGCCGGTCGTGACCGAGGTGGCGGCGTGACCCCGCGGGTGCGCCTCGGCGTGTTCGTGGCCGTGGGCCTCGCGCTCGCCGTAGCCCTGGCGTTCGTCGTCGCCCCCGAGGCCAGCTCCGAGCCCGACGGGCTGGAGAAGGT
>DASVEC010000272.1:0-7929 GCA_036380755.1 Iamia sp.
CGTCCGCGAACACGTCGAGCAGGGCGGCGAGAGGGTCGTAGCCGGCCGCCTCGTCGCGGCGGTCGTAGATGAGGTCGCGGCAGACCTTCAGCTGCTCCTCGGGGATCTTGTTGAGCGGCATGATCCGGGCCGCGTGGACGATGGCCGAGTCGAGGCCGGCCTGCACGCATTCGTGCAGGAACACGGAGTTGAGGGCGTGGCGGGCGGCGGGGGACAGGCCGAAGCTCACGTTGGAGATGCCGAGCGTCGTGTAGACGCCGGGCAGCTCGGCCTTGATGCGGCGGATGCCCTCGATCGTGTTCATCGCGTCGTGGCGCAGGTCGTCGTCGCCGGTCGACAGGGGGAACGTGAGCGCGTCGAAGATGAGGTCGCCCGGTTCCAGCCCGTAGCGGTTGACGGCCAGGTCGTGGATGCGGTGGGCGATGCGCAGCTTCCACTCGACGTCGCGGGCCTGGCCCTCCTCGTCGATGAGCAGGCAGATGGCGGCGGCGCCGTAGTCCCGGCAGAGCGTGAAGACGCGGTCCAGGCGCGACCCGGGGGCCTCACCGTCCTCGAGGTTGGCCGAGTTGAGCAACGACCGGCCGCCGATGTGCTGGAGGCCGGCCTCCATGACCTCGGGCTCGGTGGAGTCGAGCACCAGGGGGGCGTTGGCCTGCGTGGCGAAGCGGCTGGCCACCTCGTCCATGTCGCCGGTGCCGTCGCGGCCGACGTAGTCGACGCAGACGTCGAGGACGTGGGCGCCCTCCTTGATCTGGGCGTTGGCCATAGCGACGGTGGTGTCCCAGTCGCCCTCGAGCAGCGCCTCGCGGAACTTCTTCGAGCCGTTGGCGTTGGTGCGCTCGCCGATCATCAGGAAGCTGGCGTCCTGCTCGAGCGGTACGGCGCTGTAGATGCTGGTGACGCTCGCCTCGTACTCGGGTGTGCGGGCCGCCGGGGTGAGGGTCGGCGCCATCTCGGCCAGCAGCTGGATGTACTCGGGCGTGGTGCCGCAGCAGCCGCCGATGACCTGGACGCCGAACTCCTCGACGAAGCGGCGCTGGTGGTCGCGCAGCTCCTCGGCCGTGAGGTCGTAGTGCATGGCCCCGTCGACCACGCTCGGGAGGCCGGCGTTCGGGAGGCAGGAGATCGGGGTGCGGGCGGCGGCGGACAGGTGGCGCAGGTGCTCGCTCATCTCGTTCGGCCCGGTCGCGCAGTTGAGCCCGACGATGTCGACCTTCAGCGGGTCGATGGCGGCCAGGGCGGCGTTGATCTCGGTGCCGAGCAGCATGCGCCCGGTGAGCTCCATCGTCACCTGGCACTGGATCGGCACCTGGCGGCCCACGGCGGCCATGGCCCGGCGGGCACCGATGACGGCGGCCTTCACGGCCAGCAGGTCGAAGTGCGTCTCGAGGATGAAGAGGTCGACCCCGCCCTCGAGCAGGCCCCGGCAGGCCTCGTCGTAGGCGTCGCGCAGGGCGGCGAAGCGGATCTGGCCCAGCGACGGCGACTTGGTGCCCGGGCCGAGCGAGCCGGCGACGAACCGGGGCCGATCGGGGGTGGAGAAGCCGTCGGCCACCTCGCGGGCGATGCGGGCGTTGGCCAGGGCGATCTCGTGGGACCGCTCGGGGATGTCGTACTCGCCCAGGGGGACGGCGAAGGCACCGAAGGTGTTGGTCTCGACGACGTCGGCGCCGACCTCGAAGTAGGCCGTGTGGAGGGCGGCCACCACGTCGGGCCGAGTGACGCCGAGGATGTCGGTGCAGCCCTCGAAGGCGGGGCCGCCGTAGTCGTCCAGGCTCAGGTCCTGGGTCTGCATCCACGTGCCGGTGGCGCCGTCGTAGACGACGACGCGCTCGGCCACTGCGTCCAGGAAGGCACTGCGTTCACCCATCGGACCAGGCTACCGAGACCCCCGCGGGCCTCGACCATCGGTTGCTCAGACGCCGTCGGCCGGCGCCTCGTCCTCGGTCGGCTTGGGCGCCGTCAGCCGCTCGCGCTCCTCGGGTGTGATCGAGCGGAGGAGCAGCACGGCGCCGACGGCCACGACGACCGCCACCACGACCAGGCCGATGCCCAGCCCGGCCGAGCCGCCGGTGGCGAGGACGACGATGCCGCCCAGCAGCGCCACCACCGCTCCCACGAACAGGCCCACCATCAGATCGGCCTTGCGGCGCATGGCCGGCGTGGCCGCAGCTGCCTCGGGGGTCGGGGTCGGGTCGGTCATGCACCCAGCGTCGCACGGGCCGGTGCCGATCGGGGGGATGTGGTGTCCGCCGGTACTCTCGGCGGATGCGGATCATCGAGGCCAGCCAGGTCGCCGACGTGCGGGCCGGCGAGATCCCCCGCCACCTCGGCGTGATCATGGACGGCAACGGCCGCTGGGCCCAGATGCGGTCGCTCACCCGGTCCGAGGGCCACGCCGCCGCCGAGGACGCCGTCGTCGCCACCGTCGACGCCTGTCTCGACCTCGGCGTCGAGTGGGCCTCGGCCTACGCCTTCTCCACCGAGAACTGGACCCGCGAGATCGAGGAGATCGCCTTCCTCATGCGCTTCGACGAGTGGCTGCTGCGCAAGGAGCGGCGCGACGAGCTCAACGAGAAGGGCGTCCAGATCCGCTTCTGCGGCCGGCTCGACGATCCCCGCATCCCCGCCGACTCCCGCGACTGGCTCTACGAGACGGCCGAGCTGACGGCCCACAACACCAAGATGATCCTGGCCATCGCCTTCAACTACGGCGGCCGCACCGAGATCGTCGACGCCTGCCGGCGGCTGGTCGAGGCGGGCGTGGCGCCCGCCGACATCACCGAGGCGGCGCTCTCGGCCGAGATGTACGCCCCCGACATGCCCGACCTCGACCTGGTGATCCGCACCTCCAGCGAGAACCGGACGTCGAACTTCTTCCCCTGGCAGGCCACCTACGCCGAGCTGGTGTTCATGGACACCCTGTGGCCCGACTTCCGCGAGGGTCACCTCTACTCCGCCGTCGCCGAGTACCAGGCGAGGCGCCGGAGGTTGGGCGCCGCGACCGCCGGCCCGCGGATCTGAGGTTTCACCTGCTCCGACTGGCCGCAGGCGGGGGGGTGCTCGGTACGCTCCTGCCATGACCCCGGCCGACCTCGCGGTGCTCCTGGGCCTCCCGGACCTGGCGGCCGGGCTGGCTGCGGTCGAGGAGTCCCTCGACCGGGCCATCGTGGTCGAGCGGGACGAGATCGAGGCCCCCGCCCGGCGCGTCGTCCTCGGGGGCGGCAAGCGCCTGCGCCCGGCGCTGGCCATCGCCTGCGCCGCCGCCGCCACCGGTGGTGGCGACGAGCTCGGCGTCGACCCGGCCGTCGTGGCCGGGGCCACCGCCGTCGAGCTGGTCCAGGCCGGCAGCCTGGTGCACGACGACATCATGGATGAGGCCGGCGAGCGCCGCGGCGTGCCCACCATCAACGCCGTCGAGGGCCCGAACCAGGCCCTCCTCGTCGGCGACTTCCTGCTGGCCCGGGCCGGCCAGCTCGCCGCCGGGGTGAGCCAGCAGGTGGCGGCCTTCCTGGCCAACGCCATCGCCGACCTGTGCATCGGGCAGTCGGCCGAGGCGGCCACGATCTACGACCCCGACCGCAGCATCCCGGCCTACGAGGCGTCGATCGCCGGCAAGACCGCCGCCCTGTTCCGCTCGGCCTGCGAGATCGGTGCCGCCTCGGCCGACGCCTCCGCCGAGGCCGTCGCCGCCGTCGGCGCCTACGGCACCGCCTTCGGCATGGCCTTCCAGGTCATCGATGACGTGCTCGACGTGGTGTCCACCGCCGAGGCGCTGGGCAAGCCGGTCGGCAACGACATCCGCGAGGGCGTCTACAGCCTCCCCGTGCTCCTCGCCCTCGACGGGCCCGACGGCCAGGCCCTGCGGTCCCGCCTCGGCTCGGCCCCGAGCGAGGAGGACGTGGCCCACGCCCTCACCCTGGTGCGGTCGAGCGCCGGCATCGCCGCCGCCCTCGACGCCGCCCGCGACCACAACGCCAGCGCGGTGGCCGCCCTCGCCGCCCTCCCCGAGGGCCCCGTGGTCGACGGCCTGGCCCGTCTGCCCGACGCCTACCTGGACTGGGTGCTCGAGGACAAGGCGCCCGGCCTGGCGGTCTCGACCGGCCGTTAGTGCCCCTAGGGTCGGCCGGGTGAGCATCTCGACGAAGAAGGGCGACGACGGCACCACCGGCCTGCTCTACGGCGGTCGGGTCCGCAAGGACTCGCCCCGACCCGAGGCCTACGGCCAGGTCGACGAGGCCCAGGCCTTCATCGGCGTGGCCCGGGCCCACACCGAGCCCGGCGGCGAGCTCGACGGCGTGCTCGTCTCGATCCAGCGTGACCTCTGGGTGCTGATGGCCGACCTGGCCACCGACGAGTCCAACCGGCACAAGCTGGTCGAGGGGGCCTCGCTGGTGTCGGCGGCCATGGTCGCCCGGCTCGACGAGCTGCTGGCCGACTACGAGACCCGCTTCGAGATGCCGAGGGAGTTCGTCGTGCCGGGCGGCTCCGTCGTCGGCGCTCACCTCGACGTGGCCCGCACCGTCGTCCGCCGGGCCGAGCGCGTCGCCGTCGCCCTCGCCCCCGAGAGCACCGAGGCCCTGGCCTACCTCAACCGCCTGTCCGACCTCCTGTGGGCCCTCGCCCGCGGGCAGGACGGCACCTCCCTCACCGCCCGTTCGTAAGGATCCTGATGCCCAACGCCGTGACCCCGACCACCGCTGGCAGGGTGCCCGCCCGGACCGACCTCGTCGTGGCCGGCGCCCGGTCCGACCGCCTCGACGACGACCTGGCCACGGCGGGCGTCAGCGCCGCCTTCGCCGAGGCGTCGGGCTTCACCGGGAGCGACGGGTCGACGCTGCTGGTGCCGCCGGCGACGGGCAAGGGCCCCGACGTCCTGGTGGTCGGGCTGGGCGATGCTGCCGGCGTCGACGCCAACCGGCTGCGCAGTGCCGCCGGCACCGCCGGGCGCAAGGCCACCCGCCACGCCAAGATCGCCGTCACGCTGGCCGACCTCGCCGCCGACGGGGTCGAGGCGCCGGCTGCCACCCAGGCCGTCACCGAGGGCTGGATGCTGGGCGCCTACCGGTTCGACGAGCACCGGTCGCAGCCCAAGGAGTCGAAGGTCTCGTCGGTGACCCTCACCGCGGGCACCAACAAGGCGGCCAAGGCCGCCGTCGCCCGGGGCCTCACCGTCGCCGGAGCCGTGACGCTCGCCCGCGACCTGGTGAACGAGCCGGGTGGCGCGCTCGTCCCGGCCCAGCTGGCCGACCGGATCAAGGAGGTGGGGGCGGAGACCGGGCTCAAGGTGCGGGTCGACACCCCGGCCCAGATGCGGCGCAAGGGCCTCGGCGGCGTGCTCGGCGTGGCCCAGGGCGCGACCAACGAGCCCCGCTTCGTCGAGCTGACCTACACCCCGTCCGGCACGGCCAAGGGCCACGTCGCCCTGGTGGGCAAGGGCGTCACCTTCGACACCGGCGGCTACTCGCTCAAGACGCCCGAGGGCATGAAGGGCATGAACAGCGACATGGGCGGGGCCGCCGCCGTGATCGCGGCCATGAGCGCGCTGGCCGACCTCGGCGCCCCGGTGAAGGTCAGCGGCTACCTGCCCCTCGTCGAGAACATGATCGGCCCCGACGCCATCCGGGTCGGCGACATCCTCACCATCCGGGGCGGCACCACCGTCGAGGTCCTCAACACCGACGCCGAGGGCCGGCTGATCCTGGCCGACGGCCTGCGGCTGGCGTCCGAGGCGGAGCCCGACGCCATCGTCGACCTGGCCACGCTCACCGGCGCCATCATCGCCGCTCTCGGGCAGCGCACGGCGGGGCTGTTCGGCACCGACGACCTGGTGGGCCGGGTGCGTTCCGTCGCCACCGACGCCGGTGAGGCGGTCTGGCCGATGCCGATGCCGGCCCACCTCCGGTCCGGCCTCGACTCCGACGTGGCCGACCTCCGCAACATCTCCGGCGGTCGCTACGGGGGCTCGCCGGTCGCCGCCCTCTTCCTCCGCGAGTTCGTCGGCGACGGCATCCCCTGGGCCCACCTCGACATCGCCGGCCCGGCGTGGATCACCGAGTCGCCCTACGGCGAGGTCCCCAAGCTCGGCACCGGCTTCGCCGTCCGCACCCTCATCGACCTCCTCGTCGGCTGGACCCCGCTCGACTGATCAGGGCGACGACCGCCCGCCCCAGTGCTCGACGGCGCGGCCGTCCTCGACCCGCACGATGTCGATGGTCTCCCGCTCGGTGATCTCCCCCGTGGCCCGCACGCCTCGCCAGGCGATCCGGGCCGCCGCCCGGTCGGGTCCCTCGACGAGGTCGACGATCGTGACGTCCAGCTCGGCGTAGGCGCGTCGGGCGACCTCCACCACCCGGGCGAACCCCTCCGGCCCCCGCAGCGGCCGCTCCCCGTCGAGCCCCTGGTGGTCGAGGTAGTCCGGGTGGACCACGTCCGCCACGACCCCCGTGGCGAACGCCGCGACCATCGCCCGCATCACATCCCCCGGCGTGCCCGTCATCGATCGTCGGGCAGACCGGCCCACCGTCCCGAGGCGGACCGCAAGGACGCCCGGATCGTCGCCGCCTCGATGGTCCCGGCCTCCACCGCCTTGGCCGCCAGGAACAGGTCCCGCGTGTCGATGACGACGAGGCCACAGTTCTCAGGGAGGGACTCTCGGGCGATCATGGCGTCCTCGCCCTTGAAGGCGATCGGACGTTCGTCCGGCGCCGTGGCCCGGTTGTGGTTGACGATCCACCAGGTCGCGTCCGTCGTGCGTCCGGCCGCCTCGGCTCGGACCTTGTGCCGGACCACCTTGCCGATGTCGGATCCCTTCGTCCCCTTGTCGTAGCCCTTGACCTCGACCACGGGATCGAAGTCCGAAGCATCCGGATCGGCGAGCCGGATGTCCTCGCCCTTCCCGCCGCCGTCGGCCGGCTCGTCCTCCCGGTCGAGATCCGTGACCTCGTAGCCGAGAGTGGTCAGGGCGACGATCGCCGCCTCGACGAGCGGATCGCCCTTCTCCTCGAGCAGCCGTCGCGGCCCATGGATCGCACGGGTCTGCTCTTCCTCGGCGAGCGTCCGCAGCTCTTCGATCCGAGCCTCGAGCCGCTCGGTCGCCTCGCGCAGAGCGATCTCGGCGTCGGTCTTGGCCGCCACGACGTGCTCCTGATCGACCGTCATCCACCGCGGGTCATCGGACCACCCCCCGAGGATCGGGAACTGCCCGAACTTCCGCGCCCACCGGCGCAGGCACACCTCGACCCACCCCTCGATGTCAGGGGCATGCGCCGGGAGCGCCACTCCCTCGGACGTCGGTGACCGCTCGTAGGTCGCGGCCGTGGGTTCGTCGTCGGCGGTGGCTATGAGAGGGCGAAGGTGGAGCGACGATCGGGCGCCGGAGCGAACCCAGTGGTGGTCGAGGACGAGGTGGTCCGCCTGAGCGAGCTCGGCTGGCAGCAGCGACGAGTTGAGGAGCTGCTCGAAGTCCGCATGGATCGGCGAGGCCGAGACCTTCATCGATGCCGACAAGACCCTGCGGATCCCGGAGATGGCGGCGTCCTTGTTGTCGGTTCGAACCTGGTCCGTGCCGAACGAGCGCTTGCGACCCTTCCAGAGGAGGCACAGGTGTCGTGCCGGTCTCGTGCCCTGCACCGTGATGGAGTCGAGATCATCCGTGACCAGGACGTCGAAGTCGCCCTGGCGTACGAGTGACAGGTGTGAGATGGCGACGACCGTCCCGGCACACCGGTCGAGTGCGGCCTGCAGGGCATCGACCTCTGGTCCCTTCCAGGCGAGGAGCACGCGGGGCTTGGGCTGCTCGTTGTAGGTGACGAACTCGGCGGTCTCATCGGTCATGGCGGTCGGAGACACTACCGGCCCCATGGTGGGGGGCGTACGTGAGTTCCCCGGGCCCCGGCCGGCGGGGAGGAGCGGGTCCGCCGGCCGGGG
>DASVEC010000273.1:0-2894 GCA_036380755.1 Iamia sp.
GGGCGCCCTCGACGTCGGGCACGGTCCCCTGGGCCGTCTCCCCGAGCAGGACGTCGGTGGCGCCCACGATCCGCAGGGTGTCGGCCTTCGCCCGGGTCTCCGGGGTGTCCGCCCCGTCGACGACGACGACGAGCGCGCCGAGCTCGATCAGGGTGTCCGCGGCGGCGAAGCCGGACACGCCGATGCCGGCGACGACCACGCGCAGCCCGGCCCAGTCCGCGTCCCAGGACGTGAGCCCGGCCAGGCGCGGTCGGTCGAGGACGGGGTTGTCGTTGCTCGCGTGGATCATTGGATCATTCCTCCGTGGGAGAGCAGCCAGTCGCCGTAGAAGACGCCGAGCGCGGCCGCGACGAACAGCCCGGCGATGATCCAGAAGCGGACCACGATGGTCACCTCGTTCCAGCCCTTGAGCTCGAAGTGGTGCTGCAGCGGCGCCATCTTGAAGATGCGCTTGCCGCCGGAGAGCTTGAAGTAGCCGACCTGCAGGATGACGGAGACCGTGATGATCACGAACAGCCCGGCGATGAGCACCAGCAGCAGCTCGGTGCGGGTGAGCACCGCGAACGCGGCGAGCGCGCCGCCGAGGCCCAGCGATCCCGTGTCGCCCATGAAGATCTTCGCCGGGGAGGTGTTCCACCACAGGAAGCCCACCAGGGCCCCGACCAGCGCGGCGGCGGTGAGGGCGAGGTCGGCGGCGTCGCGCACCTCGTAGCAGACCCCCTCGGCCACGGCTCCGCACAGGTGGGTGTTCTGCCACATGGCGATCAGCAGGTAGCCGCTGAACACGAGGATGGACGCCCCGGTGGCGAGGCCGTCGAGGCCGTCGGTGAGGTTCACGGCGTTGGTCGTGGCGGTGGCGATCAGGTTCACCCAGATCACGAAGAGGACGGCCCCGACCGCGGTGCCGGCGAAGGCGAGGTCGAGGGCGGTGTCCCGGGTGATGGAGATCGCCGAGGACGCGGGGGTCGTGCCCTGCGGACCGGGCACGAGCAGCACGAGCAGGGCGAAGGCGGTGCCGATGAGGCCCTGGAGGACGATCTTGCCCACGGGGCTGAGCCCGAGGTTCTGCTTCTTGGCGATCTTCTTGTAGTCGTCGATGAACCCGACGAAGCCCATGCCGAGCATCAGCAGCAGCGCGGAGAGCCCGGAGAGGGTGACGCCCCCGTAGGAGGGCCACAGCATCCCGGAGATCAGGTGCGTGAGCGCGTAGGCGACCACCACGGAGCCGAGGATCGCCACGCCGCCCATGGTGGGCGTCCCGCGCTTGGTGTGGTGGCTGGTGGGCCCGTCGTCCCGGATGAACTGGCCGTAGCCGCGCCGGGCGAGGAACTTGATGAAGGCCGGGGTGCCGAAGAGGGACAGGACCAGGGCGAAGCAGGCCGCCATGAGGATCTGGATCATGCCGGCTCGTTCCCCTCCGCGGAGGGTCCCGGGGCGGTGGGCCGTCCGCTCGGGTCGAGGGAGGCGTTGACGAAGGGCCCGGCCGAGAGCCAGTGGTCGCCGTGCGCCGGGGCGTCGTTGCCCGGGGCGGGTCCGCCGGCGCCGTCCCCGGCGTCGGCCGCGACCCGGTCCCCCAGGACCCGGAGACCGGCGGCGTTGGAGGACTTGAAGAGCACGATGTCACCCGGTGCGAGCTCCTGGCGCAGGATCTCCTCGGCGTCCTCCGCGGTCGCCGCCCAGGTGGCCTCGTTGCCCCACGAGCCCTCGAGCTGGGCGGCGTCGTAGACCGGGCGGGCGAGGTCGCCCACGGCGATCAGCTTGGAGATGTTGAGCCGGACCACCATGCGGCCCAGGGCGTCGTGCTCCTCGATCGTGCTGTCGCCGAGCTCGAGCATGCCCCCGAGCACCGCCCAGGTGCGGCGGGGCGCGGACCCGGCGGAGCCGCGGCCCAGCTGGGCCAGGGTCTGCAGCGCGGCGCGCATCGACTGCGGGTTGGCGTTGTAGGCGTCGTTGACCACCGTGACGCCGTCGGCCCGCTCGGTGCGCTCCATCCGCCACCGGCTCGCGGCGCCCTGGGCGTTGAGCGAGGCCGCGATCCGCTCCGGGGCGACCCCGGCCACGAAGGCCGCGGAGGCGGCCGCGAGCAGGTTGGAGACGTGGTGCTCCCCGATGAGCCGGGAGACGACCCGGTGCGCGGAGCCGTCCGGGAAGTGCAGGCGGAACTCCGGGCTGCCCCCGGGCCCGAGCCGGATCTCGGAGGCGTGCACCCGGGCGGCCGGGACGTCGGGCAGCGCGTTCGCCGGGGACTCCCCGAAGAACAGCACGGGCGCGGCGGTGCGGCGGTGCATCTGGCGGACCAGGGGGTCGTCGTCGTTGAGGACCGCCACGCCGTCGGCCCGCAGGGACTCGACGAGCTCGCCCTTGGCGCGGGCGATGTTGGCGACCCCGCCGAACTCGCCGGCGTGGGCGGAGCCCACGCACAGCACCACCCCGATGTCGGGGCGGACCATCCGGCACAGGTAGTCGATGTTGCCGATCCGGGTGGCGCCCATCTCGATGATGAGGAACCGGGTGTCCGGCTCGGCCTCGAAGACGGTCAGCGGCACGCCGACCTCCCCGTTGTACGAACCGCGGGGCGCGACCGTGGGACCCTCCGCGGCGAAGATGCCCCGCAGGAGGTCCTTGGTGGTGGTCTTGCCGACGGATCCGGTGACGGCGATGACCTTCACCTCGTGGTCGGCGCGCAGCTGGGCCACGACCCAGGCGGCCAGCCGGCCCATGGCCTCCACCACGTCGGGGACCAGCACGCCCGGGTAGGTGACGCCCGCGGCGTCGGCGACCTCGCGCTCGACGAGGGCGAGCACGGCGCCGGCGGCGAAGGCGGCGCCCACGTACTCGTGGCCGTCCGTGACCTCGCCCGGCTTGGCGACGAACAGGGTCCCGGGACGCGCCTC
>DASVEC010000274.1:0-5387 GCA_036380755.1 Iamia sp.
GCTCCTCGGCGGCCAGGTTCCCCTGCAGCGACGTCACCGGACCGAGGGTACGGCGTCGGCGAAGCCGAGACCGTCAGGGTGGTGGGTGGGGTCGGAGGACGTGGTAGCCCTGTTGTGCGATCTGCGTGGCGATGTGTACGATCGCACAGGTTCGAACATCGGCAGGAGGGTCCGTGACCGGCTTCAGCGACATCGCCCCGGTGCTGGCGACCCAGGCCATCGAGCTGCCGTCGTGGGCGTTCGGGAACTCGGGCACCCGGTTCAAGGTCTTCGCCCAGCCCGGCGTGCCCCGCGACCCGTTCGAGAAGCTGGCCGATGCGGCCCAGGTCCACGCCCACACCGGGCTGGCTCCGTCGGTGGCGCTCCACATCCCGTGGGACCTCGTCGACGACTACGAGAAGCTGGCCGCCCACGCTGCCGACCTCGGCCTCCGTCTCGGCACGATCAACACCAACACGTTCCAGGACGACGACTACAAGCTCGGCAGCCTGGCCCACGTCGACGAGCGGGTGCGGGCCAAGGCCATCGCCCACATGCACGCCTGCGTCGACGTCATGGACGTCACCGGCAGCCGCGACCTGAAGGTGTGGCTGCCCGACGGCACCAACTACCCGGGCCAGGGCGACCTGCGCGACCGCCAGGACCGTCTGGCCGACTCGCTCCGTCAGGTCTACGCCCGGCTCGGCGACCACCAGCGCCTCGTGCTCGAGTACAAGCTCTTCGAGCCCGCCTTCTACGCCACCGACGTCCCCGACTGGGGCACGTCGTACGTCCACTGCGTCGCCCTGGGCGAGCGGGCGGTCGTGTGCCTCGACACCGGCCACCACGCCCCGAGCACCAACATCGAGTTCATCGTCATGCAGCTCCTGCGGCTCGGCCGGCTGGGCGCCTTCGACTTCAACTCCCGCTTCTACGCCGACGACGACCTGATCGTCGGGGCCGCCGATCCCTTCCAGCTGTTCCGGATCCTCTACGAGGTCGTGCGGGGTGGCGGGCTCGATCCGGCGACGGGCGTCAGCTTCATGCTCGACCAGTGCCACAACGTCGAGGCCAAGATCCCCGGCCAGATCCGCTCGGTGCTCAACGTCCAGGAGATGACGGCACGGGCCCTGCTGGTCGACCGCGCCGCGCTGGCGTCGGCCGAGCGCGAGGGCGACGTGCTGGCCGCCCACGGGATCATGATGGACGCCTTCTCCACCGACGTCCGCCCCGACCTGGCGTCGTGGCGCGTCGACCGGGGCCTGCCGGCCGACCCCATGGCCGCCTACGCGGCCAGCGGCTACGCCGAGCAGATCGTCGCCGACCGCATCGGTGGCGACCAGGCCGGGTGGGGCGCGTGAACGCGGTGCCTCCAGGGCCACTCGCTAGCTCGCCGGCCGTGATCGCCGAGCTCCTCGCCCGCTCCCACCGGTTGGGGGCCGACCCGACCACCACGAACTACGCCGGGGGCAACACGTCGGCCAAGGGCACCGACGTCGACCCCGTCACCGGCCAGCCGGTCGACCTGCTGTGGGTCAAGGGGTCGGGCGGCGACCTCGGCACCCTCACCGAGGACGGCCTCGCCGTCCTCCGGCTCGACCGGCTGCGGGCCCTGGTCGACGTCTACCCCGGTGTCGACCGCGAGGACGAGATGGTGGCCGCCTTCGACCACTGCGCCTTCGGTCGCGGTGGCGCGGCACCGTCGATCGACACGGCCATGCACGGCCTGGTCGACGCCCCGCACGTCGACCACCTGCACCCCGACGCCGGCATCGCCCTGGCCACCGCGGCCGACGGCGAGCAGCTCACCAAGACGATCTTCGGCGACACCGTGCTGTGGGTGCCGTGGCGCCGGCCCGGCTTCCAGCTGGGTCTCGACATCGCCGCCATCCGCGACGCCAACCCGCAGGCCATCGGGGTGATCCTCGGCGGCCACGGCATCACCGCCTGGGGCGCGACCAGCGCCGAGGCCGAGGCCAACAGCCGGAGCATCATCGAGCGGGCCCAGGCCCACATCGACGCCCACGGCGACCCGGCGCCGTTCGGTCCGGTCGTCGCCGAGCGAGCCGCCCTGCCCGAGGCCGAGCGCCGGGCCCGGGCCGCCGCCCTCGCCCCCCACCTCCGGGCCATCGCCTCGACCGACCGGGCCATGGTGGGGCACTTCACCGACAGCCCCGTCGTGCTCGACCTCCTGAGCCGTGAGGCCCTGGAGCGTCTCGTCGAGCTGGGGACGTCCTGCCCGGACCACTTCCTCCGCACCAAGGTGAAGCCCCTCGTGGTGCCGGCCGACGTCACGGACGACCAGCTGGCCGAGCTCCACGAGGCGTACCGGGCCGACTACGCCGCCTACTACGACCGCCACGCCACGCCCGACTCGCCGGCCCTGCGGGGCGCCGACCCGGCCATCGTCCTGGTGCCCGGCGTCGGGATGTTCTCCTTCGGGGCCGACAAGCAGACGGCCCGGGTCGCGGGCGAGTTCTACGTCAACGCCATCAACGTGATGCGGGGCGCCGAGGCGCTCTCGACCTACGCGCCGATCTCCGAGGCCGAGAAGTTCCGCATCGAGTACTGGGCGCTGGAGGAGGCGAAGCTGCGGCGCCGCCCCCAGCCCCGGTCCCACGCCGGGCGGGTCGCCCTGGTCACCGGGGCCGCCAGCGGCATCGGGCGGGCCATCGCCACCCGCCTGGCCGAGCAGGGCGCGTGTGTGGTCGTCGCCGACCTCTCCCTCGACGCGGCGCAGGCCGCGGCGGCCGAGATCGGCGGGCCCGACGTGGCCGTGGGCGTGGCCGCCGACGTCACCGACGCCGCCGCCGTGCAGGCCGCCGTCGACGCCGCCTGTCTCGCCTTCGGGGGTGTCGACCTGGTGGTCAACAACGCCGGCCTGTCGATCTCGAAGCCGCTGCTCGACACCACCGAGGCCGACTGGGACCTCCAGCACGACGTCATGGCCAAGGGCAGCTTCCTCGTGGCGCAGGCCGCGGCGCGGGTGATGGTCGCCCAGGGCCTCGGCGGCGACATCGTCTACATCTGCTCCAAGAACGGGGTGGTGGCGGGGCCGTCCAACGTCGCCTACGGCGCGGTGAAGGCCGACCAGGCCCATCAGGTCCGGCTGCTGGCCGCCGAGCTGGGCGAGCACGGCATCAAGGTCAACGGCGTGAACCCCGACGGCGTGGTGCGCGGCAGCGGCATCTTCGCCGGCGGGTGGGGCGCCCAGCGGGCCGCGGTCTACGGCGTGGCCGAGGAGGAGCTGGGCGCCTTCTACGCCCAGCGCACCCTGCTCAAGCGCGAGGTCCTGCCCGAGCACGTGGCCAACGCCGTCGTGGCCCTGACCTCGGACCAGTTCAGCCACACCACCGGTCTCCACGTCCCCGTCGACGCCGGCGTCGCCGCCGCGTTCCTGCGGTAGCGGTGGCGGCCGCTCGGGTCTTCGGAGCCGTCGACATCGGCGCCTCCGGGGGCCGGGTGATGGCCGGCGTCGTCAGCGACGGGAGGGTCGCCCTCCACGAGGTGCACCGCTTCCCCAACGGCGTCGAGCACGACGCCGGCCACCTGCGGTGGGACGTCTGGCGTCTCGACGAGGAGGTGCGCGTCGGCCTCCGGGCCCTCGGCCGGGACTTCCCCGCCGTCGAGTCGATCGGGTTCGACACCTGGGCCGTCGACTACGCCCTGCTCGCCGAGGACGGCTCGATGGTCGACGCCCCGATCGCCTACCGCGACGAGCGCACCGAGGAGGCGGTCCACATCGTCCACGCCCGCATGGACCCGGCCGCCCTCTTCGCCCGCAACGGCCTCCAGCACCTCCCGTTCACGACCATCTACCAGCTGGCCGACGACCGCGACACGGGCCGCATCGACCTCGCCGCCCGCATCGTGCTGCTGCCCGACCTCCTGGCGTCGTTCCTCACCGGCGCCCTCCGCACCGAGGCCACCAACGCATCCACCACCGGGCTGGTCGACGTCCGCACCGGCGCCTGGTCGCCCGACCTCTGCGCCCTCGCCGACGTCGACCCCGCCCTGCTGCCCCCCATCGATCTGCCCGGGGCCCTGCGAGGACCGGTGATGCTGCCGGACCACGTTGGCCTGCCCGCCGACACCGTGGTGACGACGGTCGCCAGCCACGACACCGCCTCGGCCGTGGTCGCCGTGCCCGCCACGACCAGCCGCTTCGCCTACGTGATCAGTGGGACGTGGTCGCTCGTCGGGGTGGAGACGGCCGAGCCGGTCCTGACCGAGGCGGCCCGCCTCGCCGGGTTCACCAACGAAGCCGGGGTCGACGGGCGCACCCGGTTCCTGCGCAACGTCGGCGGGCTCTGGCTGCTCCAGGAGTGCCTGCGGGAGTGGGGCGATCCGGACCTGGGGCCGCTGCTGGCCGCCGCCGGAGCCGTGCCCGCCGGTGGCCCGTCGTTCAAAGCCGACGACCCCGTCTTCACGGCCCCTGGCGGCATGCCCGAGCGCATCGTGACGGCCGCGCGGCCACCGCTGTCGTCCGACCGCGCGGCGGTGGTGCGCTCCGTCCTGGACTCGCTGTCCCACGTGCACGGGCGCACCCTGATGCGAGCGGTGGGCCTCACCCACCGGACGATCGACGTCGTCCACATGGTCGGTGGCGGGTCGCAGAACGCCCTGCTCTGCCAGCTCACGGCCGACTCCCACGAGATGCCCGTCGTCGCCGGCCCGGTCGAGGCCACCGCCCGCGGCAACGTCATGGTCCAGGCCCGCGCCCACGGCGCCGCGTCGGGCACGCTGGAGGACCTGCGCGCCGTCGTGGCCGCCTCGACCGACCTCGTCCGCTACGACCCCCGGGAGACCCCGTGACCGCCAAGCCCTCGTTGCGGCAGATGCCGGCGACGCTGCGGTCGGTCATCCGCTTCCAGCGGCCGGAGACCGACCCGGTGGCGCGGCGGCTGGCCAAGGCCGCCTCGGTGGCCGACCTGCGCCGGATCGCCAAGCGCCGCCTGCCCGGTGGGGTGTTCGACTACATCGACGGCGGGGCCGAGGACGAGCGCACGCTGGCGGCCAACCAGGACGCCTTCGCCCGGACCACGTTCCGCCCCCGCGTCCTGCGCGCGGTCGGCGAGGTCGACATCGCCACGACGATCCTGGGCAGGCCTGCCGCCTACCCGCTGGCCCTGGCCCCCACCGGCTTCACCCGCATCGCCGACCCCGACGGCGAGCTGGCCGTCGCCCGTGCCGCCCAGCGGGCCGGCCTGCCGTACACGCTGTCGACCCTCAGCACCCGCTCGATCGAAGAGGTCCGCGCCGCCGCGCCCACCGGTCGGCTCTGGTTCCAGGTGTACGCCTGGCGAGACCGGGGCCTGGTCCGGGAGATGGTCGAGCGCTGCGCCGCGGCCGACTACGAGGCCCTCGTGCTCACCGTCGACACCGCCGTGCTCGGGCGGCGCGAGCGC
>DASVEC010000275.1:0-4106 GCA_036380755.1 Iamia sp.
AGGCGCCCGTCAGCCGGTCCAGCACCCGCGCGTCGATCCGGGTCATCCGGTCGAGCACCTGCTCGCGGGTCGGGGCGCGCAGCTCGTCGACGATGCGGCCGTCGGCGAGGAACACGACCCGGCTGGCGTAGGCGGCGGCGACGGGGTCGTGGGTGACCATCACGATGGTCTGGCCCATGTCCTCGACGGCCTGGCGCATGAACGAGAGGATCTCGGCGCCCGTGCGGGAGTCGAGGTTGCCGGTGGGCTCGTCGCCGAAGATGATCGACGGCTGGCTGGCGAGGGCGCGGGCCACGGCCACGCGCTGCTGCTGGCCACCGGAGAGCTCGCTCGGGCGATGGCGCAGGCGATCGGCGAGGCCGACCGTCCGGACCACTCGGTCGAACCACTCCGGGTCCGGCTTGCGGCCGGCGAGGGCCATCGGCAGGGCGATGTTCTCCCTGGCCGTGAGCGTCGGCACCAGGTTGAAGGCCTGGAAGATGAAGCCGATGTGGTCGCGCCGCAGCTTGGTGAGCTTGCGGTCGTCGAGGCCCGACAGGTCGGTGTCCCCGATGAAGACCTGGCCCGACGTGAGGGTGTCGAGCCCGGCCACGGTGTGCATCAGCGTGCTCTTGCCCGAGCCGCTGGGGCCCATGATGGCGGTGAAGCGCTGGGCCTCGAAGGCGATGTCGACCGAGTCGAGGGCCGTCACGGCGGTGTCGCCCTTGCCGTAGCGCTTGGTGGCGGCGACGGCGCGGGCGGCGGCCACACGGGCGGGGGCGGCGATCGGGGCGGGCGGGATCAGGGTTGCGGTCATGGTGGGTGTCTCCTGGTGGGTGGTGGCCCACCACGGCGGTGGGATGCCGCCACCATCCGGCCCGGCCCTGAGTCGGCCCTGACGACGGCCTGACCCACCACCGGGGTGCCCGGGTCAGCACCGGATCAGCCCGCGGGAGGACGGTGTCGACATGTGGAACCTCGTCATCGCCCGCCTCCGCCGCCACCTCGCCCGCGCCGTGATGACCGGGCTCGCCGTCGTCGTCGGCGTCGCCTTCATGGCCGGGACGATGATCCTGACCGACACCATGGGCCGGTCCTTCGACCAGCTCTTCGCCACCGGCAACGAGGGCATCGACGTCGTCGTGCAGCGGCCCACCGCCCTCGAGCCCGACTCGGGCGCCGTGGCCGAGCGGCTCGACGCCGACCTCCTCCCCCGCATCCGCGCCGTCGACGGCGTGGCCGCGGCCGCCGGCACCGTCGAGGGCATGGCCCAGCTGGCCCACCTCGACGGCACCCCGCTGCCGGGCCAGACCGTCACCATCGGGGTGGCCTGGATCGACGACGCCCGCCTCAACCCCTTCGCCCTGGCCGATGGGCGGGCCCCGACGGCCGCCGACGAGGTCGTGCTGGACAAGGCCACCGCCGAGCGGGAGGGCTGGGAGCTCGGTGAGCGGGTCCTCGTGGCCGCGGCGCAAGCGCCCGAGGAGATGACCGTGGTGGGGGTGGCGACCTACGGCGACGTCGAGGGCGTGCCCGGCGTCGCCGCCGTGGCCGTCGAGGAGGCGGCCGCCCAGGCCCTGTTCGCCCAGCCCGGCCGCTACGACACGATCGTCGTGGCCGCCGACGACGCCACGTCGGCCCCGACGCTCACGGCGCGGGTGCGAGCCGCCGTCGGCGGCGACCAGGTGGAGGTCACCTCGGGCGCGGCCGACACCGCCGAGCAGCAGGCCGACTTCGAGGAGGACATCGCCTTCTTCGGCCAGATGCTGCTGGCGTTCGCCGCCGTCGCCCTGTTCGTCGGGATGTTCATCATCTCCAACACCTTCGCCATCACCATGGCCCAGCGGTCCCAGGAGATGGCGCTGCTCCGGGCGATCGGCGCCGGCCGCCGGCAGGTGCTGCGCGCCGTGCTCGCCGAGTCGGCCGCCATCGGCATCCTGGCGTCGGCCCTCGGGCTCGGCCTCGGCATCGGTGTGGCCCGGGCCCTCGACGGCTTCCTCGCCGCCATCGGCATCCAGATCCCCGAGGGCGAGACCGTCATCACCAGCGGCACGGTGGTCACCAGCTTCGTCGTCGGCACCGTCATCACCCTGCTGTCCGCCGTGGTCCCCGCCGTCCGGGCCAGCCGCACCGCCCCCCTGGCCGCCCTGCGCTCCTCGGCCGTCGAGGCCGTCCGCCCCTCGCGGGTGCGGACCGGCGCCGGCGCGGTGCTCCTCGCCGTCGGTGGCGCCCTCGTGGCGACGGGCGTCGCGTCCGGCGGCGACGGCGCCCTGACGTCGGTCGGCGCCGGCGCCGCCGTGACCTTCCTGGCCGTCGTCGCCCTCGGCCCGGCGCTCGGCCACCGGGTGGTCGACGTCCTCGGGTACCCGCTGGCCCGGCTGTCGCGCATCACCGGTCGCCTGGCCCGCGAGAACGCCAGCCGCAACCCCCGGCGCACGGCCACCACGGCGTCGGCGCTGATGGTCGGCGTCACCCTCGTCGGCTTCATCACCATCCTGGCCGGGTCGAGCAAGGCCTCGATCACCGAGGCGGTCGATCGCTCGCTGCGCGCCGACTTCACGATCAGCTCGGGCGCCCCGGCCGGGGCCGAGGGCGGCTTCAGCCCCGAGATCGAGGAGCGCCTGGCCGCCGTGCCCGAGGTGGCGGTGGCGACCCCGCTGCGCTCGGCCCCCGTCGGCGTCGACGGAGGGACCAGCACCGTCGTGGCCGTCGACCCCGCCGCCATCGACCGGGTCATGGACCTCGAGGTGCGCGCCGGCACGCTCACCGCCCTCGCCGACGGCGGGGTCGCCGTGCGGGGCTCCTGGGCCGACGACCACGGGCTCGCCCTGGGCGACGTGGTGACCCTGGGCTTCGCCCGCACCGGCCCGGTCGAGCTGCCCGTCGGGGCGATCATCGACGGGAAGGTCCTGGGCGCCGGCGAGAGCCGCTACGTCGTCGGCCTCGACACCTTCGCCGCCAACGTCACCGACCAGCTCGACCGGTCCGTGTTCGTCGCCCTGCGCTCGGGTACCTCCGCGGCGGCCGGCGCCGCCGCGCTGGAGGCGGCGCTGGCCGACTGGCCGGCGGTCGAGATCCAGGACCAGGCCGCCTTCAAGGAGGCGGTCACGACCGAGATCGACACCATGCTCAACCTCACCTACGGGCTGCTGGCCCTGGCCGTGGTGATCGCCCTCATCGGCATCGCCAACACCCTCGCCCTCGCCGTCCACGAGCGGACCCGGGAGCTCGGTCTCCTGCGGGCGGTGGGCATGACCCGCCGCCAGGTGCGGGCCTCGATCCGCCAGGAGGCGATCCTCATCTCGCTGCTCGGCGTGGTCCTCGGCAGCGGGCTGGCCATCGGGCTGGCCGCGGCCGTGGTCGCCGCCCTCGACGACACCGGCGCCGCCACCTTCGCCGTGCCCGTCCGCTCGCTGGTGATCATCGCCGTCCTGGCCACGTTCGCCGGGATCGCCGCCGCCGCCGGGCCGGCCCGCCGGGCCGCCCGCCTCGACGTCCTCGCCGCCATCGCCGCACCATGAGGACCGTGACCCGCTCGCCCTCGCCGGCCGCCTGCGACGCCGTGGCCGGCCTGCTCGGCACCGCCCTCGCCCTGGCCGCAGGGGCTGCCACAGCGCCCGCCGGGCGTGACGTTGGTCGCCCCTCGTCCGGCTGCGCCAGGCGTGGCCTGGGTCATCGACAGCGCCTATCGATCAGGTCGAGGAAACCAATCGACGTCATCTATGGATCGAGGTCACGGCGCCCCTACGTTGGCCTCAACACCCACTGCACCAACGAAGAGAGAGCTGCACCGTGTCCCTCGTCAACACCGAGATCAAGCCCTTCACCGGCACCGCGTTCCACAACGGGGAGTTCGTCGACGTCAGCGACGCCGACCTGAGGGGTGGTTGGTCGGTCGTGTTCTTCTACCCGGCCGACTTCACCTTCGTGTGCCCGACCGAGCTGGGCGACCTGGCGGACAACTACGGCACCTTCAAGGAGCTGGGCGTCGAGATCTACTCGGTCTCGACCGACACCCACTTCACCCACAAGGCCTGGCACGACACGTCCGACACCATCGGGAAGATCGAGTACCCGATGATCGCCGACCCCACGACCGAGATCAGCCAGGCCTTCGACATCCTCCG
>DASVEC010000276.1:0-12240 GCA_036380755.1 Iamia sp.
GGAGGGCGGCGCCCACGGCCACGGCCGCACCGGCGTAGCCCAGCCAGCGCCCGATCCCGCCCACCGCCGAGGTGCTCGTCGGGATCGACTGGTCGATGGTGGCCGCGCCGGTGCGTCTGCCGACGTGGAACACGAACGAGCCGGTGATGGTGTGGCCGTCGTCGCTCACGACCCGGTAGGCGACGGTGTAGGTGCCGCGGGCGTCGCCGTCGACACCGATCGAGAGGGCTCGGCCGCCGTCGCGGTCGTCGACCGACGCGTCGACCCGATCGCCGTCGGGGGCGATGACCTGCACGGCACCGGTCGAGGCGCTGACCGGCTCGTCGAAGCGCAGGACGACGGCGTCGGGCACCGCCTCGACCAGGGCGTCGTCGGCCGGGCTGGTGTCCTGGAGGGTGGCGTGGGCCCCGGCCGGGGCCGCCCCGCCGGCGAGGGCCAGGGCCAGGCCGAGCACGAGCACGCCGAGGGCGGCGAGCAGGTGACGACGGGCGACGGGCACGGCGTCGGAGCCTATGGCGACCCCCTGGCCGCGCCGTGGTCGCGTCCGAGGCCGCGCCGCGGGCCCGTCGCTCCCCTCGGGTCCGCCTGGGATCGGGGGCGACGGCGGGCGTAGCGTCACGCGCCGTGCCCACGGACGTCGCCACCGCTCCGGACGACGACGTCGACGACCTCCCGGTCGACCCCGCCCGCCTCGACGACCTGCGCCGGGCTCGGCGGCGCCGCCGGGTGGCCGAGATCCACTGGGTCGATGCCCTGTACCGGGTGTACGTGGCCGCCATCGTCGGGCTCGTCGCCGTGATCGCGGTGGCCGGCACGGTGGGCGACGCCCCCCTCGATCCCGCCCAGGTCGCCGATGTCCGCGCCCACGGCCCGGCCGCCGTCGGGTTGCTGGCCAGCCTGGCCGTCGCCATCGGCCTCCGGTCGGGCAGCCGGGGTGGCCCGCTGGCGGTCGAGGCCGGCGACGTCCGCCACGTCCTGCTGGCGCCCGTCGACCGGGGCCGGGCCCTGCGCAGCCCGGCCTGGCGCCAGGTCCGCTCGGCCGTGTTCGCCGCCGTGCTGGTGGGCGCCACCATCGGCCGCTTCGCCGATCGGCGCTTCCCGGACCAGAACCCCCTCGAGTGGATCGCGGCCGGTGCGGTGGCGACCGCCGTGATCGTCGGTCTCAGCCTCGGCGCCGCCCTGGTGGCCTCGGGCCGCCGGCTGCCCCGGTGGGCGGCCACCGGGATCGGCCTCGTGCTGCTGGCGTGGTCGGCCCTCGACGTGGCCGGCGTCGACCTGGGCGGGACGGCCCTGCCGGCCTCGCCCGGCCGGGCCGTGGGCTGGCTGGCGCTGGCGCCGCTCGACGTCCACGTCGTGTCGCTGGTGCCCGTCGGGGTCACCGTGGCCCTGCTGGTGGTGGGGATGGCCGGGGTGGGTGGGCTGTCGGTCGAGGCGGCCGAGCAGCGCACGGCCCTCGTCGGCCAGATCCGCTTCGCCGCCACCTTGCAGGACGTGCGCACCGTGCTGGTGCTGCGCCGCCAGCTGGCCGCCGACCGGCCCCGGGACCGGCCGTGGGTGCGGCTCGGTCGGGGTGGCCGCCTGCTCAAGCCGGTCGGGCTGCGGGCCTGGCACGGCATCCTGCGCTTCCCCGCCGCCCGGGTGGCCCGCCTTCTGCTCCTGGCCGGTGTCGCCGGCGCCGCCCTGCGGGGCACGTGGAGCGGCACCGCACCGCTCGTCGTGGCTGCCGGCCTGGCCACCTGGCTGGCCGGCCTCGATCTGGTCGAGCCGCTGGCCCAGGAGGTCGACCACCCCAGCCGGCGCGAGCTCTACCGGCACCCCGAGGGCGCCCTCTACGTGAGCCTGCTGCTGCCCTCGTTCGTGGTGGCCATCGTGCTCGGGCTGGTGGTGGGGGGCGTGGCCGTTCTGCCCGGCGCCGGTCAGGTGCCGCTCGGGCCGGGCCTGGTGAGCGGGGTCTCCGTGGGGCTGGCCGGCGTGGCCGGGGCCGTCCTCAACGTGGTGTCGGGCCAGCCCTCGCACAAGAGCGATCTCGCCCTCATGGCCCCCGAGGTGGCGGGCATGGGGATGGTCCTGAAGTCGGTGCTGCCCCTGCTGGTGGCGATCGCCGGCGCGCTGCCGCTGCTGGTCGTCGAGGCCAACGACAACGCCGGCCGGGACCTGCTGCAGGGCGCCACCACGGCGTGGGCCGCGGTGCTGACGGTGGTGGGCCTGGTGCTCGCCTGGGTGCACCAGCGCGAGGAGATCAGCCGTTGGTGGCGCGAGGCCCAGGAGGCTCAGGCCAGCGCCTCGCGCCGCGGTGACGACGAGCAGGACGAGGACGACGAGGTGTCCGAGGAGGACGACCGATCATGAGTGTGCCAGCCGCGTTCCCCGCGCTCTCGGTGGAGGAGGTCCACCGGGCCTACGGCGGCGTCCCCGCCCTCGGGCCCGTCGACCTGGAGGTGGCCGCGGGGGAGCGGGTCGCCCTCGTGGGTCACAACGGGTCGGGCAAGTCGACGCTGCTCCGCATCGTCGCCGGTCTGCTCGAGGCCGACGGCGGCTCGGTCGAGATCGCGGGCTGGCCCGGCGGCGACATCCACGCCCGCGCCACGACCTCCTATCTCCCGGACGATCCGGTGCTCTACGACGACCTGTCGGTGGTGGAGCACGTGGAGTACGTGTCCCGGCTGTTCGGCGGGGACGGGTTCGACGACTACGCCGAGGGTGTGGCCGAGCGGCTCGGCCTGGCCGACCGGCTCGACGACCTGCCCAGCCGGTTCAGCCGCGGCCTGCGCCAGAAGGCCTCGCTCCTGCTGGGGCTGGCCCGGCCCTTCTCGCTGCTGCTGGTGGACGAGCCCTTCGTCGGCCTCGACGCTCCCGGCCGGCTCGCCCTCATCGACCTCCTCGAGGAGGTCCACACCGACGGTGCCGCCGTGGTGGTCGCGACGCACGATCCCGAGTTCGTCGACAAGGTCGATCGGGTCGTCGCCCTCCGCGACGGTGAGATCAGCTTCGACGGCAAGGCCACGCCGGCCGACGTCCTGCGTCTCGTCGGCGCCTGAGGGCTACTCGCCCCCGCACGCCGACCAGAGGCCTCGGCCGGCGTCGCGGGCGGTCGCGGCGGCGCGGGCGAAGTCGTCCTCGTGGGCGACGTTGGGCGGCACCGTGAGCGGCTGGGCGAAGCCGTCCTCGGCCAGGCGCAGGTTGACGAAGACGTCGTCGGCACCGCGGTAGACGTAGGCCAGCGTGCGGTCGTAGCGATCGGTGGCCTCGACGTCGCCCACCAGACGGACCTCGGTGCCCACGGGGATCAGCCGCTCCAGGGCAACCGTGGCCTCGTGGCCGTAGCACTCGACCCCGAACGACACCTCGGGCGTGTCCACGCCGATGAGGCGGATCCTCTCCTCACCGGCGCGGAACGTGTCGCCGTCCGTGATGCGGGTGACGACGACGACCCGGCCGTCACCGGCCGGCGTCGCCTCGTCGCCATCGTCACCGTTGTCAAGGAGCGCGCACCCGGAGACCGGGAGCGTGAGAGCCATGAGTGCCATGAGTGCCATGCGGGCCACGAGCCGCCGTCCCACCACACCGATGACCTTACGGAAGGGGTGTGACAGTCCGAGCGGAGCGAGGGCCGTCAGGGTGTGGTGGACGGGTCGACAGCGGAGTCGGCGAGGGCGGCGGCGGCCCGGAGGAGGAGGTCGACGGCGTCGAGGAAGGCCTGGGGGGCGATGCCGTCGCCCTCGATCTCGTGGTGGTCGGCGATGCCGTCGTCGAGGACCTGGATCATCAGCGCCACCAGCTCGAGGTCGGCGGGTGGGTCGATGCCGCCGAGGGCGAGGACGTGCTCGACCACGGCCCGGTACCCGGCCCGCTGCTGGCGCTCCCACGCCGCGAGGCGCGGTCGCAGCTCGGGCGAGCGGAGGGCGTGGAGCCGCAGCTCGGCCAGCAGGAGCCGCCACGTGCGGGCGTCCTCGTCGGCCCCACGGGCCCGGAGGGCAGCCATCAGGTCGGCGGGGGTGGCGGCGTCGACCACGAGCGGGGTCAGGTCCGCCACCTCGTAGGCCATGCGCGCCTCGAGCACGGCATCGACCAGGGCCTCCTTGTCGGCGAAGTTGGAGTAGAAGGCGCCGCGGGTGAACCCGGCGCGGGCGGTGACCTCCTCGACGGTGGTGCCCGCCACGCCTCGCTCGGCCATCACCTCGGCCGCGGCGACGACCAGGGCGGCGCGCGTCGAGGCCTGCTGCTCGGCGCGGGTCCGGCGGACGGGTCGTTCGTTGACCGTGCCACTCACATGCGCGAGTGTATCCGAATATGACAACGGATCTGAAGAGCCGGGCGGCGGCGGTGGCGGTGACCCCGGCGGTGGTCTCCTTCGTGGCCTCGGCCCGGGTTCGGGAACGGCCGCACCGGGCCTACGCCGCCCTCCGCCGGCTCGATCCCGTGCACCGCAGCCCCTTCGGCTTCTGGGTCGTGACGGGACACGCCGAGGCCAGCACCGTCCTCCGCGACCCGAGCTTCGGCACCGACGAGACCGCCCACGACGTCCGGCACCTGCACATCGGTCCCGTCAGCCGGCTGCTGGGGCGCAGCGATCAGAGCGAGAAGGGCGCCTTCCTGACCATCGCGCCGGACCTCATGTTGTTCCGCGACCCGCCCGACCACACCCGGCTCCGGCGTCTCGTCAACCGGGCCTTCACGCCGCGGCGTGTGGCGGTCCTGGGCGAGGCCATCGAGCAGCTCACCGCCGAGCTGCTGGCCCCGCTCGCCGGTCGCCGGCGCTTCGACGTGATGGACGCCTTCGCCTACCCGCTGCCGGCCCGGGTGATCTGTGAGCTGGTGGGCCTGCCGCCCACCGACCACGAGCTCATCGCCGACCACGGCCGCGACCTCGCCGTCGGGCTCGACCCGCTGCCCACGGCCGACGAGCTGGCCCGGGCCGACCGCGCCGTGATCGCCCTCCGGGAGCATCTGGCCGAGCCCATCCGGGCCCGCCGGGAGCAGCCCCGGGACGACCTCCTGTCCGACCTGGTCGCCGTGGCCGATGACGGCGACCGCCTGACCGGCGACGAGCTGGTGGCCACGCTCGTGCTCATCCTGATCGCCGGGCACGAGACCACGGCCAACCTGATCGGCAACGCCCTCGTGGCGCTGGACGACGACCCCGTCGCCCGGCAGGCCCTCGCCCATGACCCCGACGTGGTCGACACCGCGGTGGAGGAGCTGCTGCGCCTCGACCCGCCGGTGCAGATCACCCAGCGGTTCCCGGGCGAGGACACCGAGCTGGGCGGGCACACGATCCGGGCCGGCAGCTTCGTCATCCTGGGCCTGGGCGCGGCCAACCGCGACCCGGCCGTGTTCCCCGACCCCGACCGGCTCGACCTCACCCGGTCACCCAACCCTCACCTGGCGTTCGGGGCCGGCGCCCACCACTGCGTCGGCGCCGCCCTGGCGCGCCTCGAGGCCCGGATCGCCCTGCCGGCGTTGCTGCGGGCGGTGCCCGACGCCCGTGTGGTCCGACCCCTTCCCCGGCGCCGGACGAGCCTGACGATCCGGGGCTTCCGCCACCTCTGGCTTCAGCGGGAGGTGCGGGCGAGGTAAGCGTGGCCGCGGGCCGAGAGCCGGTAGCCGACCTCGAGGCTCTCGGTGAGGCCGAGGGCCTTGAGCTTGCGGACGTCGAGTTTGAACGCCGGCCGATCCCGCCCGACCGACTCGGCCAGGACGGTGGACACGGTCGCCGGCCGGGCCTCGATCACCCGCAGCGTCGCCATCGTCCACGCGCCCGACGAGCTGGCCCGGTCGAGCCGCTCGAGCCGCCGGTCGATGTCGGCGACGTCGTCGTCGGTGAGGCCGTCGTCGCCGGCCAGGACCGATCGGGGGTCGGGGCCCTCGGCGGCGACCACCGTGATCCGGTAGGTGGGCAGCGATGCATCGCCGCGCAGGTCGCGGCGCAGCGCGTCGGCCGAGGGGTAGCCGGCCCGGCGGGCGTCCTCGTCGGTCAGGTCGCCCGGCTCGACGACGTCGATGGCGGTGACGGTCAGCCGTCCGGCCGCGGTGCGGTAGGTGTTGCCCACGATGGCCTGCAGCCGCTTCCACCGCCGGAAGAGGAGGTCGACCTCGCCCCGCTCGATCGGGTCGCGGAGCCGCATCTGCACCAGCACGGCGCCAGGGTAGGCCCGACCGGAGAGCGGCCTCAGCGCATCCAGCCCGGTACCCCGCGGTCGACCCCCTCGCCGTCGTGGGCCCGCAAGGGTCGGGGGGCGGCGCACGCCATCTCGACACCGACCTCGGCGTCGGCGGTGAAGCGACGCTCGTCGTCGGCCGGGATCACGGCGGCGTCGTTCGGCCCGAGCCGGGTCGTCGTGCCGTCGTGCTCCAACGTGACCGCTCCGGCCAACACGGTGAGGAGCTGCTCGCCGTCGAGCCGGTGCCACGGGCCCTGCGCCCCGGGCTCCATGGCCGTGAGCCAGAGAACCGTGGCGGCGGACCCCTGGTCGGGGCTCGCACACGTGGTCATGGTGGCGTTGGGCGTCGATGTGGTGCGGCGGTCGCCCGCAGGGATGACGGTCATCGGAAGCTTCCTCGGAGATCGACAATGTCGTTGTCGAATTAGACAACATCATTGTCGATAGTCTGTCAAGCGATGGAGAACCCCGGCCCCGTCCTTCCGCTCCTGCTCCTCGCCGGGTTCCGCAGCCTGATCGACGACCTCCACGGCCGCCTGGCCGACGAGGGGCATCCCGACGTACGGCCCGCGCACGGGTTCGCCCTCCAGGCGATCGGTCGCGGGGCGACGAGCCCTGGCACCCTGGCCGACATGCTCGGCGTGACCAAGCAGGCGGCCGCCCGCACCGTCGCCCGCCTCGAGGAGCTCGGCTACGTCCACCGATCGGTCGATGCCGCCGACGCCCGGCGCCAGCACGTCACCCTCACCGCCGCCGGACACGACTGCCTGACGCGCTCGGAGCGCATCCTCGGCGAGCTGCGTGCGGGCTGGGTGGCTCAGGTGGGCGAGCGCCGGGTCGCAGGGGTGGAGCGGACGCTGGCCACCCTGCTCGGGCCGAACGCCGGCCAGGTGCGTGTCGACGTGCCGGGCTGGTTCGGTGCCGGTGGGTAGCGAGCGGGGTTCGGCCCGGCCTGGCAGCGACCACCTACGGTCGTCGGGGTGAGTGCGCTGCCGGAGGCCGACGACGAGCTGGTCGCGCTCGTGGAGCGGGGCCGGGCCCGCGACAAGGCCGCGGTGTCCCGGCTCATCGGTGTGTTCGAGGACTCCCGCCCGTCCGCCGCTGACGACCGGGCCCGCGTGCTCGCCACCCTCGACGAACACGCCGCCGGCGATCGCTGCGTCGTCCTCGGCGTCACCGGTACGCCCGGGTCGGGCAAGTCCTCGCTGCTGGCCCGCGTGACGGTCGACGCCCTCGCCGCCGACCCCGACCTCTCCATCGCCGTCGTCGCCATCGACCCCTCGAGCCACATCTCGGGCGGGTCCCTGCTCGGCGACCGCACCCGCATGCGCACCCCGCTCGACGAGCGCCGGCTGTACTTCCGCAGCCAGGCCTCGGCCACCGAGCTGGGCGGGCTGTCGCCGTCGACGTTCCAGGTCTGCCGGCTGCTCACCCGGCTCTTCCGCTGCGTGGTGGTCGAGACGGTGGGCATCGGCCAGAGCGAGGCCGACGTCCGCCACCTCGCCGACCGGGTCTACCTCGTGCTCCAGCCGCTCGGCGGCGACGAGGTGCAGTTCCTCAAGGCCGGGATCATCGAGGTCCCGGACGCCTTCATCCTCAACAAGTGCGACGAGCCCAGCGCCGAGAGCAGCTACTTCCAGCTCAAGGGGAGCCTGGGTCTGGCCCGGCCCTTCGACGCCGAGCCGCCCGAGATCCACCGGACCAGTGCCCGCACCGGTGCCGGCGTCCCCGAGCTGACCGCCGCGGTCCTCGACGCGGTGCGCACCACCACCCCCCGCACCCACGCCGAGCGGGAGCCGCACTTCCTCGAGCGATGGGTGGAGGACGAGTGGGGGCGCCAGGGGCGGCGGCACCTGGTCGACGTCCTGGGCGGCGCCGGTCCCCATCTGGCCACCAGCGGCGGGTTCGACGCCGCGCAGGTCGCCTTCGACCGGAGCATCCGCGAGGCGCTCGCCTCCGGCGAGGACCGGGCTGGCTAGGACCGCCGCCGGCGGCGGTGGACCACGGCGCGCCGCGCCATCCACGTGTCGGTCCCGATCGGCTCGCCGACCACGGACTCGGCCACGGCGAAGAGGGCAGCCTCGTCGTCGGACCAGTCCAGGCCGGTCTCGATGGGGAGGGCCGGCCCCTCGTCGACCACGACCTCGCCGTCGACCCGCACCAGCCGGCGGCGGGGGTGGCCGTCGCGGAAGACCGACAGCACGTAGGTGTCGGTGACGGCCTGCCAGAGGAAGGTCACGGCCTCGCCGCCGTCGGCCGAGAGGGCGAGCGGGAGATCGTCGTGCTCGACCAGCCGGGCGACGGCCACGATGCCGGGACCGGGGTCATCGACGACGGCGACGCCTCCGGGCGCCAGGTCGTCGATCTCGGCGACGGCCTCGTCGATCGTCACGCGGAGCGCGGTGGCCAGGTAGCCGGCGCCCGCCAGCGTCGCCGCCGTCGCCGCCGGGCCCGATGCGTGCAGGACGAAGAGATGCCACCCCATGTCCTTAGTCTGTACACGCCACAATCGTGAAGCGAAACCGAGCCGCGGGGGCCACCGCTCAGGGCGGCCTGACCAGGTGTGCAGCCGTGCGAGCGCCGGGCCGCAGACCCGAGCCGCCGCACTGCCCGTGAGCGTAGGGCACCGCTCACCGGGCGATCACGTCGGGTGGGAACGGCGCGCGAACGGGTGCAACCGCGACGGGGGTGGCGTGGTCGAATGGCCTCGTGCCTCCCGACGTGCCCCTGCCCGATCGCAAGCCGTTCCGGTTCGGCGTCCAGTGCTCCTCGCCGCCGGACGTGGGCAAGGCGGCGTGGTCGGCGCTGGCGCGCCGGCTGGAGGGGATCGGGGCCTACCGGATGACGGTGTCGGACCACCTCGACGACCAGCTGGCGCCCATCGCCGCCCTCATGGCCGCGGCCGACGCCACCACCACCCTGAGGGTCGGCGCCCTCGTGCTGTGCAACGACTACCGCCACCCGGCGGTGATGGCCAAGGAGGCGGCCACGCTCGACATCCTCTCCGAGGGTCGCTTCGAGCTGGGCATGGGGGCCGGGTGGATGACGAGCGACTACGCCCACTCGGGCATCGCCTTCGACCCGGCCCCGGTGCGGGTCGACCGGCTGGAGGAGGCGGTGCAGGTGGTGCGCGGGCTCTTCTCCGAGGGGCCCTGCACGTTCCGGGGCGAGCACTACCGGATCGACGGCCTGTCGGGCAGCCCCAAGCCGCGGCCCGACCTGCCCATCGTGATCGGAGGGGGCGGCCGCCGGGTGCTGGAGGTCGCCGGTCGGCACGCCGACATCGTCGGGCTCAACCCCAAGCTGTCCAAGGGCGTGATCGACGCCGCGGCCGGGCCCAGCGCCACCGAGGCGGCGACCGTCCAGAAGCTGCGGTGGATCCACGCCGCGGCCGGCGATCGCTACGCCGGTCTCGAGCTGCAGACGCGCATCCACATCGTCATCGTCACCGACGACCGCGAGGGGACGGCCGAGGCCCTCGCGCCCGCGTTCGGCATCCCCGCCGCCGAGTCGCTGCGCTCGCCCCACGCCCTCTGCGGCACCGTCGACCAGATCGTCGACGACCTCGTCGAACGGCGGGAGACACTCGGCATCAGCAGCATCGGCCTCTCGCTGGCCGATCTCGACGCCCTGGAGCCGGTCATCGTGCGGTTGGCGGGGACCTGAGGTTTCTCATCGGATCCGCGATGAGTCCGCGGCGGCGGTGTCGTTGGACGGGGTGAGCGGGCACGGCGCCCGCCGCAACAGCCAGGAGGCAGACCCATGGACATGAAGCTCGAGATGGTCATCATCCCCGTCAGCGACGTCGACCGGGCCAAGGCGTTCTACGAGCAGGCCGGGTTCGACTGCGACACCGACCACGCCGCCGGCGACTTCCGCGTCGTGCAGGTGACGCCGCCCGGCTCGGCCGCCTCGGTGTGCTTCGGCACCGGACTCGACGGGCCCGAGACGCCCGTGAAGGGCCTCCACCTCGTCGTCACCGACATCGAGGCCGCGGTCGCCGAGCTCCGGGACCGGGGCATCGAGGTCAGCGACCCGTTCCACTTCGGTGCCGAGGGCAAGACCGACGGCGTCGACCCCCAGCGCCAGGACTACGGCTCGTTCGCCTCGCTGGACGATCCCGACGGCAACGTCTGGCTCATCCAGGAGATCGCCGGCCGTGGATGAGACCGCCGGCGAGCGTGCGAGTGGCGCAGATGAACACGCCTTCACGGTGCTGGCCCAGCGCCACCACCGCGAGCTCCACGTCCACTGCTACCGGATGCTCGCCTCCTACGAGGAGGCCGAGGACGCCGTGCAGGAGGCGATGATCCGGGCCTGGAAGCACGGGGAGCAGATCGAGGGTGGGAACGTCCGGGCCTGGCTCTACCGGGTCTGCACCAACGTCTGCCTCGACCAGATCCGTCGGCGCAAGCGCCGGCCGATCACCGGCACCGCCGCCGAGGTGGCGTGGCTCCAGCCGTACCCCGACGTCCTGCTCGACGAGGCTGCCAGCATCGACGACGGTCCCGACGCGCTCGTCGTCGATCGGGAGACCATCGAGCTCACCTTCCTCGTCGCCCTCCAGGCCCTTCCGCCGCGGCAGCGGGCGGCCCTGATCGCCCGCGACGTGCTCGGCTGGACCGCGGTGGAGACGGCCGAGGCTCTCGACACCAGCGTGGCCGCGGCCAACAGCGCGGTGCAGCGGGCCCGGGCGACGATGCAGGACCGCCTGCCGTCCCGCCGGTCCGAGTGGACGGCCCCCGAGGCGGGGTCCGAGGAGCTCGAGCTGCTCGCCCGCTTCATCCAGGCCAACGACGAGGGCGATGCCGCCCTGGCCCTGGCCTGCGCGGCCGAGGACATCCGCATCACCATGCCGCCCAACCCCTCCGTGTACGAGGGCTACGACGACCTGCGCACGCTGCTGGCCCGGGCTTTCGGTCCCGACCGCGAGGGCGACTGGCGGGCCCTCCCGACCCGCGCCAACCGGCTCCCGGCCGCGGGCAGCTACCTGCGTCGCCCGGGCGACACGATCTTCCGCGCCTTCAAGCTCGACGTCATCCGGGTCGAGGGCGACCGCATCGCCGAGATCACCACCTTCGGGTGGTCGCACTTCGAGCGCTTCGGGCTTCCCCTCGAGGTGCCGGCCTGACGCACACTGGGCCGATGGAGCTGCTCCGCACCGATCGGATCGTCCTCCGGGCCTGGCGGGAGGACGAGGCCGACCGCCTGCTCGACATCCTGAGCCGGCCCGAGGTCAAGCGCTGGATCGACGACGACCAGGACAACCCGGTGCTGATGCAGACCCGCGAGGAGGCGGTCGAGCGGATCGCTCGCTACGCGGCCACGCACGAGCCCGGCAGCCCGATGGGCTTCTGGGCCGTCGAGGAGCGCGCCACCGGGATCGTCGCCGGGACGGTGCTGATCGCCCGGGCGGGCTCGGACCCGCGGCCCGACGAGACCGAGGTCGAGATCGGCTGGCACCTGCACCCCGACGCCTGGGGGCGGGGCCTGGCGCGGGAGGCGGCCGGCGCCCTCCTCGCCGCCGGGCTCGCGCACCTCGATCACATCAATGCCTTCATGTACGTCGACAACGAGCCGTCGGCCGAGGTCGCCCGGGCCATCGGGATGGTCGAGCAGCCCATCTCGGTCGACCGCTTCTACCCCGGCGAGTCCCGCCACTTCCTGGCCGAGCGCTGAGGACCCGCGGGCGGCGGGGATCAGACCGGGTTGGGGCTCAGGCAGACGACCACCCGGTCGTCCTCGTAGACCCTGCTCTGGCCGCTGGGGGTCGGACAGCCGGCGGCGTCGGTGGTGTCGGTGAGGACGGCATCGACGACGTGGCCGCCCCCGTCGTCACAGGTGAGGAACCGGCCCTGGTACACGCAGTCGCCCTCCTCCGGGAGCTGCTGGAGGCAGAGGGACCACGGGTCGCCCTGGGTGAGCGAGAGGCCGTAGTCGTAGGCCTGCTCGTCGTCGCAGGGGGTGGCCGCCTCGCCGGTGGGATCGTCGGGCAGGGGCTCGTCCACCGTGAGCAGGACCTCGTAGTCGGCCGCCTCGTCGCAGGCGACGACCTCGTAGTCGTCGTCGAGCTCCTCGG
>DASVEC010000277.1:0-5366 GCA_036380755.1 Iamia sp.
TGGACCCACCACCACGTCCGCGAGGACGCCCAGGTGCTCTACGGGTTCGCCAGCCGCGACGAGCGGGTCACCTTCGAGGCGCTGATCTCGGCCCACGGCGTCGGGCCGGCCCTGGCCCTGGCCATCCTCTCGGTCCACGAGCCCCTGGCGCTGCGCCGGGTGCTGGCCGACGACGACGTCTCGGCCCTCTGCCTCGTCCCCGGTGTGGGCAAGAAGACGGCGGCCCGGCTGCTGGTCGAGCTGAAGAGCCGGCTCGAGCTGCCCACCGGCGACGTCGCCGCTGCGGTGGCGGCCGCGGGTGGTGGTGCCGCGGCGGCCGGTGGATCGGCCGGATCGGTCCGCGCCGACGAGCGCGACGCCCTGGCCGCGCTGGGCTACACGCCCGACGAGGTGGTCGAGGCCACCCGCGACCTGCCCGAGGGCGACGACGTGTCGGCCCTGGTCAGCGTGGCCCTCCGCCGCATGGTGGCGCGACGTTGAGGGGGTGCTGCTGATGGCCCGCGAGGAGCTGCTCGGTCCCGACGACCTCGGGCCCGACCCGGACCCCGTCCTGGCCCCCGAGCCGCTCTCGGGCGAGGACGCGGCCGAGGTCGGGCTCCGGCCCCGCCGGCTCGACGACTTCGTCGGCCAGGCCGAGCTCAAGGAGCACCTGCACATCATCCTGGAGGCCGCCCGCCGCCGGGGCCAGGCCGCCGACCACCTCCTGTTCGCGGGCCCGCCCGGCCTCGGCAAGACGACCCTGGCCGGGATCGTGGCCACCGAGGTCGACGTCGCCCTGCACGTCACGTCGGGGCCGGCGCTCGAGCGAGCCGGCGACCTGGCCGCCATCCTCAGCCAGCTCACCGATGGCGACGTGCTGTTCATCGACGAGATCCACCGGCTGTCCCGGGCCGTCGAGGAGGTGCTGTACCCGGCCATGGAGGACTTCGTGGTCGACATCGTCCTGGGCAAGGGCCCGGCGGCGCGCACCATCCGCATCGACGTCCCCCGGTTCACGCTCGTCGGCGCCACCACCCGCACCGGTCTCATCACCGGGCCGCTGCGCGACCGCTTCGGTCTCGTCGCCCGGCTCGACTACTACGAGCCGGCCGACCTGGAGTCGATCATCCTCCGGGCCGCCGGCATCCTCGACGTGACCATCGACGAAGAGGGGGCCCGGGAGATCTCGGGCCGGGCCCGGGGCACGCCCCGGATCGCCAACCGCCTCCTCCGCCGGGTGCGCGACTTCGCCGACGTGCGCGGCACCGGCACCATCGACCTCGACACGGCCAAGGCCGGCCTGGCCACCTTCGGGGTCGACGAGCGAGGTCTCGACAAGGTCGACCGGGCCCTGCTGGAGGCTCTCTGCGGCCGCTTCGGGGGCGGCCCGGTGGGGCTGTCGACGCTCGCCATCAGCGTCTCCGAGCCCACCGAGACGGTCGAGGACGTGCACGAGCCCTTCCTCATCCGCGAGGGCCTCCTCATGCGCACCCCCCGGGGCCGGGTCGCCACCGCCGCGGCCTGGGCCCACGCCGGCCGGGTCCCGCCCCGGGGCGCCCCCGGCGGCGACGACGCACCGCCGCCGGGGCTGTTCGGCTGATCCCCTAGAGGTACTGGCCGGGCGAGGCGACCTCGACCCGGTGCCGGATGACGTCGTCCTCGCGACCGTGGGCGTAGAGCTCGGCGAGGGTGGTGGGCACCCGGACCGTGGCCTCGCCCCCGAGCCACGCCGTGGCCTCGACGGCCGACAGCGGGGGGATCTCGATCTCGGCCAGGCACCGGCCGGGCCGGAGCAGCGCCGGGTGGACGCGGTCGAGCCGGTGGTTCGTCGTCAGCAGGAAGAGGATGCGGGCCTGGCCTCCCACCACGCCGTCGGTGGCGTGGAGCAGGCGGGTCAGCGCCTCGGAGGCGCCGCCGGTGGCCGTGGCCGAGACCAGCTCGTGGGCGTCCTCCACCACCAGCACCTTCCACGGCAGCTCGGTGCCGTCGGCATCGAGGGCGCGGGTGAACAGGACGCTCTCGAGCGCCTGGGACGAGCCGAGGGACTGCTGCGGATCGCCCAGGACCTCGGTCGCGCACCAGGAGCGCCAGGCCCGGGCCAGGGCACGGATGAAGGTCGACTTGCCGGTGCCGGGGACGCCGTGGAGCAGGATCAGGCGGCCCGCGGGCACCGACGCCCGGTCGAGATCCACCAGCCGGTCGAGCGCGGGGCGCACCGCGGCGGCGTAGTTGCGGCGCACGTCGTCCCATCGGGGCGCCTCGACGACGCGGTCCGACCACCCGCCCCGAGCGTTCCAGCACCGGAGCGACACCGTGGTGTCGGCCGGCGCCGCGCCGCCGTCGAGGGCCTTGCGCAGGAGGGCGCAGACGTCGTCGAGCCGGTCGTGGGTGTCGGCCGAGACCCACGCCGTGGTGGTGGCGTCGTCGTCCTCGTCGGCCTCGCGCCGGCGCAGCACCGCCGACCAACCGGACCCCTCGACCAGCACGCCGGTGAGGGTGCCCCACGACATCCAGCGGGTCGGGCGCCCGTCGGCGATGGCCAGGTCGTCGGTCGTGAGGCTCGTGGTCCGGGGCAGCTCCAGCCACCGGGCCACGGGCTGGGTCCCATCCGCGAACGCGACGAGGCCGACGCTCGACAGCAGGTCGTCGAGGTCGTCCACGCGGCGGATGAGCGACAGGCGCTCCGACGGGGTGGCGGTGGTGGCCATGGGGCCGGCGACGCTACCGACGCGGGGGCGCCCGCTCTCCTCCGATTTCGTCAGGCTGGTTCTCGGGCCCGGTTGCAGGCTGGTGGTCGGCGATTGAAGACGACCCAGTGCTGGTGGAGGGTCTCGCCGGTGGGCCCGTCGTAGGGGGCGACGGTCGGCATCGCGGTTGGTGGGGTGGGTCTTCCGGCGGGTTCGAGGACCCTCCCGGTGGCGGTGGTGAAGACCACGCCGTCGGGGATGTCG
The DNA here is from genome assembly GCA_036380755.1 of Iamia sp. Taxonomy (GTDB): domain Bacteria; phylum Actinomycetota; class Acidimicrobiia; order Acidimicrobiales; family Iamiaceae; genus Iamia. The sequence continues at coordinate 2,931 of DASVEC010000277.1, forward strand.
GCGTTGCCGGTGATGCCCAACAGGCCCATGTGGTGTTGGCGGTGGTGGTGACCGCACAGGCAGATGAGGTTCCAGGTGACGGTGTCGCCGTGGTCTTCCCAGTGGACGATGTGGTGGACCTGGACCCACAGAGTGCTGTCGCAGCCGGGGACGCGGCAGCCGCCATCGCGGTGCTCGACCAACCGGCGTATCCGCCGGGGCACGATCCGCGCTCTGCGGCCGAGCTGCACCGGTCGCCCGTCGGTGTGCCAGACGGCGGCGATGTCGCCGTCGCAGGTCAGCAGGCGCCGCATGCTCGGGGGCAGGGCGGGGCCCATGTGCATCTCGGCCCGCCACGCCTCGGCGTCACCCACCGGTGCCTGCAGGTGGAGCAGGACACCGGGTCGGGAGGAGACCTCGGCGCCGGCCGCGTCGGTGGTGAGCACGCAGTGGGCCATCCCGACCAGCGCGTCGGCCCAGGAGACCTTCACCTTCACGTCAGCCTCGGCCCGGGCCTTGGCCGCCGCTCGCTGGACCTCGTGGAGCCGATCCCGCGACGCCTTGAGCGCTTCCTCGACGACCTGGCCCTCGTCGGCCGGCAGGCGGATCGACGCCGGCCACTGATCGGACTCGTCGGTCCCGAACGACACCGACCGGGTCGGGCCGGGACGCTCCCGCTCCACGAGATCGACATCGAAGCCGTACTTCCGGGTGGCGGCCACGATCTGGTGCACGGTCGCGTTCACGGCCAGCTCGCACACCGATGACTCGTACTCGGCCGGCACGTAGCGGGCGACGGTGGATGCTTGGTCCAACGACAGGCCGCCATGGCGGAAGGTCTCCATGACCGTGGGTAGATCACCCGCCCGCCGGGCAAGACGCACGACGGAGCGAGCGGTGGATCGCGAGAGCCCCGCCCGCCACATCAGCCACTGCACCGGCGTGTGGATCCTCCACCCCTCCCACCAGCCCTCCGCCAGGGCCTGCACCACCAGATCGACCAACGCCGCATCGGCCGCGTTGCGGACGCCCGCGGCGCGGGCCACGGCGTTCTCGAAGGCGGGGGTGGGCTCGGTCTTCATGCGAACACATGTTCCCCAACGACCGTCAACGGCAAACCCCGTCGCCGATGCGGCCGACGATTCCACACCGGTGGGGGTGGAAGGATGACCCGGTGGACATCGACTTCAACAGCTCGCCCGGGCCCAGCCTCGGGATCGAGGTCGAGCTCGAGGTCGTCGACCGGGCCACGGGCGAGCTGGCCAGCGCCGCCACCGAGATGCTGGCCGAGATCGGCGCCCGCCACCCCGACGGCGAGCACCCGAAGGCCAAGCACGAGCTGTTCGAGTGCACCGTCGAGATCATCACCGGCGTCTGCACCACCGTCGCCGAGGCCCGGGGCGACCTCCAGGCGACGCTCGACGAGGTGGCGGCGGCGGCCGACCGGCGGGGCCTCGCCCTCATGTGCTCGGGCACGCATCCGTACTCCTCGTGGCACGACCAGGACGTCAGCCCCAACCCCCGCTACGCCCGCCTGATCCACGAGATGCAGTGGATGGCCCGCCGGCTGCAGATCTTCGGGGTCCACGTCCACGTGGGCATCAAGTCGCCGGAGAAGGCGATCGCCATCGCCGGCGCCCTGGCCGGCTACATCCCGCACTTCCTCGCCCTGAGCTCGTCGAGCCCCTACTGGGAGGGCCACGACACCGGGCTGGCCTCGTGTCGCAGCAAGGTCTTCGAGGGCCTGCCCACCGCCGGGCTCCCGGCCCCGCTCGACAGCTGGGACGACTTCGAGCAGTTCATGGAGACGCTCGTCTCGTCGCAGGCCATCTCCACCGTGCGCGAGGTGTGGTGGGACATCCGCCCGCACCCCGACTTCGGCACCGTCGAGCTGCGCATGTGCGACGGCATCCCCACCCTGGCCGAGGTCACCGCCGTCGCCGCCCTGGCCCAGTGCCTGGTCACCCATCTCGACACCCTGATCGACAGGGGCTTCACCCTGCCCCGACACAAGGACTGGATCCTGCGCCAGAACAAGTGGCGGGCCGGGCGCTTCGGGCTCGACGCCGACGTGATCGTCGACGAGAAGGGCACCCAGCAGCCGGTCCGGGCCGCCATTCGGGACCTGCTGGCGGAGATGGCGCCCGTCGCCGCCCGGCTCGGCTGCGAGGCCGAGCTGGCCCGGGTCGAGGGGATCCTCGCCGACGGGGCCAGCTACCAGCGCCAGCGGGCCGTCGTGCCCGAGGGTGCGGTCGGCGCCGCCGCCCTGCGCCCCGTCGTCGACCTGCTGGTCGGCGAGCTGGCGTCGGACCGCCCCGGCGTGCTCCTCTCGTCCCCGTGAAGCAGGTCGACCACGAGGGCATCGCCACGGCCGTGGCCGCGGTCGAGGCCGACCTGGTGGCGCTGCGCCGCGACCTGCACGCCCACCCCGAGCCGTCGTGGGAGGAGATCCGGACC
>DASVEC010000278.1:0-2081 GCA_036380755.1 Iamia sp.
CGTCGTCTTCCAGTCCTACAACCTGTTCCCCCACCTCTCGGTGCTCGACAACCTCGTGCTCGCCCCGCGCAAGGTGCACGGGGTCGACCGGGCCGCGGCCGAGGAGAAGGCCCGGGAGCTGCTGGCGCGGTTCGGGCTGGCCGACAAGGTCGACGAGCACCCGGACCGCCTCTCGGGTGGCCAGCAGCAGCGGGTCGCGATGGCCCGCGCGATGGCCACCGACCCGGCGCTGCTGCTGCTCGACGAGGTGACGGCCGCTCTCGACCCGGAGCTGACCGGCGAGGTGCTGGAGATCATGCGCCGGCTGGCGCTCGACGGCACCACGATGGTGCTGGCCACCCATGAGATGGCCTTCGCCCGTGACGTGGCCACCCAGGTGTGCTTCCTCCACGACGGCGCGATCCTCGAGCAGGGCCCGCCGGCCGAGATCTTCGAGCGCCCGCGCGAGGAGCGCACCCGCCAGTTCCTGCGGCGGGTGCTGCCCGCCGGCTGAGGAAGACGCCCGTTTGATCCGCGGGCGGGCAGGGAACGGTCCCCCCATGACTGGCTACAGCCCGGGCGCGCTCGACGACCTGAAGAAGAAGATGGCGCACGCCGCGATCAAGTGGGTCATGTACGACGAGCCGGTCCGCTGGGACGGCGACGCCGAGAGCGGCTTCTACGGCGCGTCCTGGGAGGGCAAGCTGCCGCCGGTCAGCGGCCCGACGGGCACCGTGCGGCTGAAGTACTTTCCCCCGTTGCTGAGCTTCGCGGCTGGAGCTCCCCCCGGCGCGAAGGTGGTGGGGGACGGCGCCACGGAGATGGGGCAGCCGTACTACCTCTACGAGGTCGACCCCTGGACCGACATCTACGAGCCGTGGATCGACCGCATCGAGGATGCGTTCAAGGGCTGGAACGGCATTCCCGAGCCGGGTGACTTCTCGGGGCCGATCGAGAGCATCAGGAAGGCCGTCGTCGCGCTGACCCCGCTGCCCGCGGGCGAGGGCGGCCCAGACAATCCGGGGGATCCCGGAGGTGAGTTCGGCACGACGTACACCTCCGTCGAGCTGAACACCGCCCTCGGCACCATGGACGAGTTCATCGGGGCCGGAACGGCCGGAGCGGACGAGGGGCTGCTCATCTACGCCTTCCGGCAGGGCTACGGCCCCGACCGCATCCGCGGGATCATGGGCAACCAGGGCCAGGCCGCCATCGTGCTGGGCATCTCGCTGCTCGCCGAGCAGAAGATCTGGGCGGGCGCGGGCAAGGACATCATGGCGATCGCCGAGAAGGCCGCCGACAGCTTCCGGCCGGGTGGGGCGGGCGGCGACCAGATCGACCTGGAGGTCGTGAAGGCCTTCAAGGACCTCGTCGTGGGCTTCCTGCCGGCACCGGTCCAGACGGTGGTCGACACCGGGGAGAAGGTGCTCAACCTGGTCGGCACGCTGCTGCCGGAGACGCCGCAGGGCGACTCGTCGGTCGAGCTCGACGGCTACACCCCCGACGAGGTCTACAACAGCCTCGTCGACATCATCGCCAAGCTCGAGCAGCGGGTCTTCGACCAGGAGTACGAGGTGGCGTACTCGACCCTCGACGGCCTGCTCGACTACATGTACGAGAACGCCGGCAGCCAGTTCCACATCCACCCCACCAAGGGGATCGACACCGACCTGGCCAGCGCACCGAGGCTCACCGTCCACCCGGAGTACCTGAAGAAGATCGGGTATCAGCTGGTCCCGCGCATCGCGGCCAACCTGGGTCACGCCGCCGAGGACGCCCAGGCGGCCGACAAGCCAGACATCTGGACGCGCACGAACTACATCGGCCTCAGCCCCAACGGCCCCTACCCCCGGTGGTCCGAGGTCCTGGGCGAGTTCGACGCCGTCACCACCGGCTCCGGGAAGGAGCTGGTCGAGGCGGGCCGGCTCCTCGCCGTGGGCGCCGGCTTCGTCCAGGACACCGACGGCGACGTGCAGGAAGCGCTGCAGGGAGTCCAGGACGACCTGGACCGCGGGAGCGACGAGTGGGTCAACAAGCCCCCTGAGTACCCCTACGGCTACGGGTACGGCGGCCCGCACTGATCCTGGGCGGCGGAAGGACGC
>DASVEC010000279.1:0-4411 GCA_036380755.1 Iamia sp.
CTCGGTCTCGCCCGAGTACGACACGACCACCACGAGGGTGTCGGTGCTGACGAAGCTGGGGGCGTCGTAGCCCTTGGCCACCACCAGCGGGATGGGGAGGAAGAGCTCGCCCACGGTGCCCAGCACGTCGCCGACGCTGCCGCTGGCCCCCATGCCGAGCACCAGGACGTTGGCGATCTCCTCGCCGTTCGGCAGGCCCTGGATGGCCTCGCCCACCTCGACGGCGTCGGCCACCTGGTCGCCCAGGGCGAGGGTGGCGTCGCGGATGCCGAGGCTGTCGAGGCCCCGCCGGGTCGGGCTGGTGTCGGAGCTCATCGCCGCCGGCCCCGCCTCAGGCCTCGAAGGTCGGCGTGACGCCGTCGGCCTCGGCCTTGGCCAGCAGGCGGTCGTGCTCGGCGTCGTCGACCGTCTCGGCCTCGTCGACCAGCATCACCGGGATGTCGTCCTCGATGCGGTAGCGCCGCTTGAGCCGCGGGTTGTAGAGGGCGGCCTCGTCCTCGAAGTAGAGCAGCGGGCCCTTGTCCTCGGGGCAGGCCAGGATGTCGAGCAGCTGGGGGTCGAGCGCCACGGCGCGTCCTCCGGGGTCAGGGAGCGGCGGGGGCCGATCCGGTGATGAGGCCGAGCACCTCGGCCACGTGTTCGTCGCACTCGGGCCGGGTGGGGGCCTCGAGGTTGAGGCGCAGCAGCGGCTCGGTGTTCGACGGCCGCAGGTTGAACCACCAGGGGCCGAGGTCGACGGTGAGCCCGTCGAGGCGGTCCTGCTCGCCGTCGGGGAACGCCGCCGCGACCCGCTCGATGACGGCAAGGGGGTCGTCGACCGTCGTGTTGATCTCGCCCGACATGGCGTAGCGGTCGAACGGCTTGCGCATCTCCGACAGCGGCACGCCGGCCTTGCTGCGCCCCTCGATGACGTGCATGGCGGCGATCAGCCCGCTGTCGGCCCGCCAGTTGTCGCGGAAGTAGTAGTGCGCCGAGTGCTCGCCCCCGAAGGCGGCGCCGGTCTCGGCCATGACCGCCTTGATGAGCGAGTGGCCGACCTGGGTCCGGATCGGCGTGCCGCCCTTCTCCCGGATGATCTCGGGGACGGCCTTGGAGCAGATCAGGTTGTGGAGGATCGTCGCCCCCGGCTCCTTCTCCAGGACACCGCTGGCGACCATGGCCGTCGTGGTCGAGCCGGAGATGGGCTCGCCCTGGTCGTCGACCACGAAGACCCGGTCGGCGTCGCCGTCGAAGGCCAGGCCGATGTCGGCCCCGGTCTCGAGGACGCGGCGGATCAGGTCCTGCTGGTTCTCGACCTGGATGGGGTCGGCGGGGTGGTTGGGGAACGTGCCGTCGAGCTCCGGGTACAGGACCTCGAGCTCGACCGGCAGGCCGGCGAAGGCGGCGGGGACGACGAGGCCGCCCATGCCGTTGGCCGTGTCGGCGACGATCTTGAGCGGGGCGAAGGCGGCGGTGTCGACGAAGGAGCGGACGTGGTCGACGAAGGCGCCCAGGAGCTCCTGCTGGCTGAGGGCGCCGGGCTCGCCCAGGTGCTGGGGCACGCCGTCACGGGCCATGGCCTTGATGCGGTCGAGGCCGGTGTCCTGGCCGACCGCCCTGGCCTCGCCCAGGCAGAACTTGATGCCGTTGTAGGCCGCCGGGTTGTGGCTGGCCGTGAACATGGCGCCCGGGGCCTTCAGGAGGCCGGAGGCGAAGTAGACCATGTCGGTCGAGCACAGCCCGATGTCGACGACCGAGACGCCCTGGGCCTGGGCCCCCTCGGCGAAGGCGGCGGCGAACTGCACACCGCTGGGACGCATGTCACGGCCGACGAGGATGCGCTCGGCGCCTTCCTCCTCCTTGGCGAAGCGGGCGAAGGCGCCACCGATGGCGTGGCAGACGTCGGCGTCGATCTGGTCGCCGACGAGCCCGCGGACGTCGTAGGCCTTGAAGATCGCATCGAGGTCGGCCATGGCCGACCGACCCTAGTCGTCGTCGTTCGCGCCGCCCCGACCCGCGGCGACCTCGTCGCGACGGCGGGCGAGGAAGCGGCGCTCGGCCTCGTTGGTGGCCCGCTCGTGGGCCTGCCTCAGGGCCTCAGCCGCCTCCTCGGGCCGGTCCAGACGGGCGAGGAGCTCGCCCCGCGTGGCGTGGAAGAGGTGGTAGCCGTCGAGGGCGTCGGCCAGCCGGTCGACCTCGGCCAGGGCCGCGCTCGGGCCCTCGACCTCGGCCAGGGCGACGGCCCGGTTGAGGTGGACGACCGGGCTCGGCGTCAGGGTGGCGAGCATGTCGTAGGACTGGAGGATCTGGCCCCAGTCGGTGGTCTCGGCCGTCGCCGCCTGGCTGTGCACGCCGGCGATGGCGGCCTGGAGCTGGTACGGCCCGGGGGCGTTGCGCCGGATGCAGCGCCGGACGATGGCCCGGCCCTCGGCCGCCATCTCGTGGTCCCAGCGGGAGCGGTCCTGGTCGGTGAGCAGGACGACGTCGCCGGCCTCGTCGGTCCGGGCCCGACGGCGGGACTCGGTCAGCAGGAGGAGGGCGAGCAGCCCCAGCGCCTCGGGCTCGTCGGGCATCAGGTCGACGAGGATGCGGGCCAGGCGGATCGCCTCCTCCGCCAGGTCGGCCCGGGCCAGGTTGGCGCCGGACGTGGCCGTGTAGCCCTCGTTGAACACGAGGTAGAGGACGGCCAGGACGCTGGCCAGACGGTCGGGCAGCTCGGCGTCGCGGGGGATGCGGTACGGGATGGCGGCGTCGCGGATCTTGCGCTTGGCCCGCACGATGCGCTGGGCCATCGTCGTCTCGGGGACGAGGAAGGCCCGGGCGATCTCGGGCGTCTCCAGCCCGCCCAGCAGGCGGAGGGTGAGCGCCACCTGGGCCCTGCGGTCGAGGGCCGGGTGGCAGCAGGTGAAGATCAGCCGCAGGCGGTCGTCGCGCACGGGTCCCACCTCCTCGGGCTCGGGATCGTGGTCGGTCAGGTGGTGGGCCTGCTCGTAGCGGTCCTGCCGGGTGGACTCCCGGCGGACGCGGTCGATGGCCCGGTTGCGGGCCGTGGTGACGAGCCAGCCGCCCGGGTTCGGGGGGATGCCCCGCTCGGGCCAGGTGCGGAGGGCGACGACGTAGGCCTCCTGGACCGCTTCCTCGGCGCTGTCGATGTCGCCGAGGAGGCGGATCATGGTGGCGACGACGGCCCCACGCTCCTCGCGGAAGATCCGCTCGAGGAGCGCCGTCGGGTCGTCGTCGGCCGAGCGGCGCCGCGGGCTCAGTCGACCTCCTCCTGGAGGGGCCGGACCTCGACGGGACCGCCCTGGAGGGCGATGGCGGCCTTGCGGGCCCACTCGAGGGCGCCGTCGAGGTCGTCGCACTTGATGATCCAGAACCCGCCCAGGAACTCCTTGGTCTCGGCGTAGGGGCCGTCGGTGAGGAGCATCTGGTCGCCCTCGGTGCGCACGACCGTGGCCGTGTCGGGCGGCATGAGCCCACCTCCGAAGACCATGGCGTCGGCGGCGATGACCTCCTCGTTGAAGGCGGCGACGCCCTCGTACATGGCCTGCATCTCCTCGGGCGTCAGGTCGGCGCCGTCGTAGTCGTCCTGCGTGTCGTGGTGAACGCTGAGCATGTACTGCTTCATCGGGGCTGTCTCCTGTGTCTCCGAGCCCGGCACGGTACCGGTCCTCACCCTGTCCACGAACGAGGTCGGCCCCGATCGACAGGTCGCCGCCGTTCACATCCGGTTCACAGCGGTTCGGGTACACCTGTTCGCATGAACGAGCCTCCTGCCACTTTCGAGAGCGCCGTGGCCCGCGCTGCGGGCGTGCGGAACGCGGCGGACGCGGCGTTGGTCGATCTCGTGGTGCAGGCGTTGGCGGAGGGTTGGTGGGAGGGGTGGAAGGTTCACACCCCGGTGCAGTGGTTGATGTGGCGGGCCGGGGTGTCGCGTTCGACCGCTCGCTCGGTGGTGCGGCTGGCCGGGCGGGCCGGCGAGCTGCCGACGGTGATGGCGACGTTCCGGGCCGGTGGCCTGTCGTTGGACCAGGCGTCCACCGTCGCTCGCTACGTGCCGGCGGAGTACGAGTCGTCGGTCTGCGAGCTGGCCGTGAACGCGACGGTCAACCAGATCGTGGCCGCCACCCGGCAGTACGGCTTCGACGCCGATGTCGTCGAGCGTGAGCGTCCCGGTCCGACGCGGTCGGTGTCGTTCGGGACCGACGAGTCCGATCAGTGGCGGGCGTCGATCCGCCTCCCCGCCGACGAGGGCCAGGTCGTCGAGGAAGCGTTGAAGGCCTCCCGCGATCGACTCCACGAGGTCCAGCGAGCGGCGGCCAAGGAGCGGCCCGGGGCTGACGTGACGGTGAAGGTCTCCTGGGCCGACGCGCTGGTCGGGATGGCCCACTCCGTCCTGAACCACTCCGCCACCGGGGCCGAGGTCTCCTCG
>DASVEC010000280.1:0-5913 GCA_036380755.1 Iamia sp.
TCGAGGAGCCGGGTGCGCTCGGTCAACCCGACCCCGCGGCGGCGAGGGCGTCGTCGACGTCGAGGCTGCCGTCGTAGAGGGCCCGGCCCACGACCACGCCGGCCAGGATGCGGTTGCCCTCCTCCAGCGCCACCAGATCCCGCAGGTGGCCGGCCGAGCCCACGCCGCCCGACGCCACGATGTCGGTCTCGCACTCCTGGAGGAGCGTGCGGTAGGTCTCGACGTCGGGTCCCGAGCCCACCCCGTCGACGTCGATCTGGGTCACGACGTAGGCGACGAAGCCGGCGTCGTCCATCTCGGTGGCCACGTCGAGCAGCTTCCGGCCCGAGCCCTCGGCCCAACCCCGGACGGCGACCTCGTCGCCCCGGGCGTCGAGGCCCAGCACGGCCCGGCCGGGATGGCGGGCGGCGACCGAACGGGCCCAGGCCGGGTCGTCGAGGGCGGCGGTGCCGAGCACGACCCGGGCCACGCCGGCCCCGAGCAGCTCGTCGACGTCGGCATCGGTGCGGATGCCGCCACCGGTCTGCACCGGTGTGGTGACGGCGGCGGCGATGGCCGTGATGGCCTCGCGGTTGGCCCCGTCGCCGGTGCGGGCGCCGTCGAGGTCGACGACGTGGATCCACGGAGCGCCGGCGTCGGCGAACACCCGGGCCTGGGCGACGGGGTCGTCGCCGTAGACGGTCTCGCGGTCGAAGTCCCCCTGGGTGAGGCGCACGCAGCGCCCGCCCCTCAGGTCGATGGCGGGGAAGAGGTCCACCCGCCGATCATCGCACCGGCCCGGGCCGGGCCGGAAAGGCGATCAGCCGGAGCCGGAGGGTGGGGGGAGCTCGGCGTAGCCGATGTCGCAGGCCGCGGTCCCGTCGCCATCGCCGTCCATGGGACGGAGACCTCCGGCCAAGTCGGTCGTCACCGTCGTGCCGCAGCCGGCCTCGCCGGCGGGGACGGCGTCGACCCGCGGGGTGCCCGCCGGGCCCAGCGTGGGCCCCTGGACGTAGATCCCGAGATCGGTGGGGTGCGTCAGGCAGGACCAGTCGAAGGACAGGTTGTAGCCCTCGGACACCGGCTTGGTGCCGCCACAGGCCCGACCGTTGCCCCGCGGGCCGACCAGGTTCGAGGCCACCAGGGTCGTCGTCGCCCCGGTGCCGGTCTGGATGGCCTTGGCCCGGTCCGCCGGGTCGAACGCCCGCTGGACGGTCGCGTAGACGAGCGAGAGGCGGCCGTTGTTCACGAGGGGCGCGCCGTCGAGGTACACGATGGTGTTGCGCACGGTCGCGGTGCCGGGCGGGTCGACCTTGAAGCGGTCCGGGTCGAGGACGACCGTGCCGTCGAGCACCAGGCGGCCCCGCACCGTGAGGTCGACGGTGGAGAGGTTGATCTGGCCGACGGTCAACGTGGCGCCCCGCTCCACCGTGATGGTGCTCTGGTCCAGGTAGTGGCCGGGCCCGCGGAGCGAGATCGAGCCCCGCACCGCCGCGGTCACCGCGTCCGGGGGCGTGGCGACGACGATGGTGCCGCGCCGCAGGGCGATGGCCTCGTCGAAGGCGGCCTGGAGCGAGCAGCCGCCGGAGGCGTTGGCACACACGCCGTCGCCCTTGTTCACGTCGGGGCCGGACGTCTCGTCGGTGGTGAACGTCGGCACCGGAAGGGCGGCACCGGCCGGCACCGCCGGGGTGAGGGGCACGAGGGCACCGAGGCCCAGGAGCGCGACGAGCAGGACACGGTTCCGCCGGGGCATGGGGCCCCATCGGCGTCGGGTCCGGTGTCTTGAGAGGCCGAGCCAACAGGCGCCATCAGGGCGGATGTCGGGACGACTCTGGCGAGGCCTCTCCGATGTGACGGGCGGTCTGCCCTGCGACGGAGTCGCTGGGCAGATCGTGGCTCAGAACGCACCTTTCGGCGCAGTCCCGGCGACCTCCCGGCCCGGCCCGGTGGCGCGCGTTCTGAGGCCTCAGAGGGCGACGATGACCTTGCCCGTGTTCTGGCCGGTGAAGAGCAGGTTGAGGGCATCGACGGCGTTCTCGAGGCCGTCGACGACGTGCTCGCGGTGCTTGACCTTGCCCTCGGCCACCCAGCCGAACATCTCCAGCTGGCCCTCGAGGAAGCGGTCGACGTAGTCGAGGACGAGGAAGCCCTCCATGCGCGAGCGGGTGTTGACCAGCTCGAAGGTGTTGGGGATGCCAGGGGCGGCGGCGCGGTCGTTGTAGACGGAGATGGCGCCGCACAGCACGACCCGGGCCCGGAGGGCGAGGTTGTCGAGCGCGGCCTCGAGGATCGACCCGCCGACGTTGTCGAAGAAGACGTCGATCCCGTCGGGGCACAGCTCGTGGAGCCGGGCCCCGACGTCGTCGGCCTTGTAGTCGACGGCGGCGTCGAAGCCGAGCTCGTCGACCAGCCAGGCGCACTTCTCGGGCCCGCCGGCGATGCCCACGACGGTGCCGGCGCCCTTGATCTTGGCGATCTGGCCCACGATCGACCCGGTGGCGCCGGCCGCCCCGCTGACGACGACGGTGTCGCCCTCCTGCGGCCGGCCCACGTCGAGGAGGCCGAAGTAGGCGGTCATGCCGGTGACGCCGAAGACGCTGAGGGCCGAGGTGGGCTCGATGCCCTCGGGCAGCACCTGGGCCCCGTTCTCGCCCTCGTCGACCACGGCGTGGTCCTGCCACCCGAGCATGCCGAACACCGAGGCGCCGACGGGGTAGCGGTCGCTGGTGCTGGCCACGACCTCGCCGATGCCGCCGCTGCGGACGACGGCACCGAGCTCGATGGGCGGCAGGTAGCCGGGCCGGTCGTCCATCCAGCCCCGGATGGTGGGGTCGATCGACAGGTACCGCACCCGGACCACGGCCTCACCGGGACCGGGCTCGGGCACCTGGACCTCCTGGGTCTCGACCACCGTGTCGTCCACCATCCCGGTGGGGCGAGAGACGAGGACGAGGCGGCGAGACGTGCTGGTCATCACCGCATACTGGCTCAGCCGATCGTGCCGAACAGCTCGCGACCGCCGATGTCGCAGGCGGCGACGCCGGGCTCGCCGCTGTCGGCGGGGCGCACGGCGGCGCCCTGCGAGACGACGTCGTCGTCCCAACCGGCGCCGCAGTGGAGCGTCCCGACCGGGATGGCGTCGAGCCGGGCGTCGCCCACCAGGGCGGGCGTGAGACCGCTCCCGACGTAGTCCTGCCGGTCGCCCTCCATGAGGAGGCCGCAGGTGGTGTCGGGGACCAGGTTGTAGCCGTAGGACGTCGGGGCCTCGCCGGCGCAGGTGTCGGCGACGGTGGTCCCACCGAGGACGGCGACGGCGGAGAGGCGGGTCTGGCCGCCGGTCTCGGTCGTGATGGTGGGCCCGCCCGGGGCCGTCATGGGCAAGATGGTCACGCCGTGGAGCGACACGACGCCGGCGTTGCTCAACAGCGGTGAGCCCTGGGCGTGGGCCCAGACGTTGCTGAGCAGGACGGTGCCGGTGGCGCCGACCTCGACGAGGGCATCGAGCCCGGTGATGGGGCCTCCGACCCTCGCCCCCACCTGCACCCGGCGGGCGAGGAGGGTGCCGTCGACCACGACCGACCCGAGGGCGGCGTCGGTGACGGTCAGCTGGCCGCCCTCGGCGATGGTCCACGAGATGGGGCTGACCGACAGGTCTGCGGGATCCTCGTCCGGCACGAGCGTGATGGCGCCGGTGACCGTGAGGTCGGCCGCGGCGTCGACACCGTCGGGGATCAAGACGTCGGTCGGGGTGTCGAGGGCGTTGGCCTCCTCGACCGCGGCCTGGAGCGAGCACTGGCCGCCGGAGGTGGCGCACACGCCGTCGCCGGGGGTGGCGTCCGGACCGGTGGCTGCCGGCAGCACCGTGAACGACGGGGGTGGCCCGGGGGGCTCGCAGGCCGTGGCGGTGGTGGCCAGCAGGACGCCGGCCGCCAGGACGAGCGCGGCGCGTCGGGATCGGTGGGTCACGGGGGTCCTCTTCATGAGGGGCGCAGCTCGTGGGCGCCGCTGTCGCACTCGGCGGTCTCGTCGAGATCGCCGTCGAAGGGCCGGACCGCGGTGTCGCCGCTCGACACGTCGTCGTTCCAGCCGGTGCCGCAGTGCAGGGTGCCCGAAGGGATGGCGTCGACGCGGGCCGAGCCCGGCTGCGGGGTGATGCTGGTCTCCGAGAAGTCCTGGCGATCGCCGGTCATGACCAGTCCGCAGGTGGTGTCCGGGGCGAGGTTGTAGCCGTACGAGGTCGGCGCCACGCCGGCGCAGACGTCGACCACGATCGCACCGCCGAGGAAGACGGTGGCGGAGAGGCGGGTCCGGCCGCCGGTCGCGGTGGTGATGGTCGCCGGGCCGGGGTTGGCGTCGCCGAGGACGGTTGTGCCGTGGATGGAGAGCACGCCGGCGTTGCCGACGAAGGGGGCGGGCCACGCGATCACGGTGGCGTTGGTGACGAGCGCGGTGCCGGTGGTGCCGACCTCGACCAGGGCGTCGCCCGCGAACACCGGCGGGACGCCGCCGCCCAGGGCCACCCGGCGGGCGAGGAAGGTGCCGTCGACCACGACCGGACCGAACTGGGCGTCGGTGACGGTGAGCTGGGCGCCGTCGGCGATGGTCCAGGACACGTTGCGGAGGTCCTGCACCGCCCCGCCGGGGAGGAGGGTGATGGCCCCGGTGACGGTGAGGTCGGCCTCTTGCACCGGACCGGCGGGGACGGTGATCTCGGTCCTGGTGTCGAGGGCGTTGGCCTCCTCGACCGCGGCCCGGAGCGAGCACTGGCCGCCGCCGGTGGCGCACACGCCGTCGCCAGGGGTGGTGTCCGGACCGATGGCCAACGGCACCACCGTGAACGCGGCGGGCTCGGTGGGCTCGCAGGCGGTCAAGCCGGTGGCCAGCAGGGCGCCGGCCGTCAGGGCGAGGGACGCGCGTCGGGCCCTCACGGCCGCAGCTCCACGGCTCCGATGTCGCACGCCGCGGTCTCGTCGAGGTCCCCGTCGAAGGGCCGGACCGCGGTGTCACCGCTCGTCACGTCGTCGTCCCATCCGGCCCCGCAGTGGAGCGTGCCGACGGGGATGGCGTCGACCCGGGCGTCCGGCGGCGGGAACGGCTCGAGGCTCGTCTCGGCGAAGTCCTGATGGTCACCCGTCATCGCCAGCCCGCACGTCGTGTCGGACGCCAGGTTGTAGCCGTAGGACGTCGGCGCCACGCCGGCGCAGACGTCGACCGCCGCCGCCCCGCCGAGGAAGGCGGTGGCGGAGAGGCGGGTCTGGCCGCCGGTCGCGGTGGTGATGGTCGCCGGGCCGGGATCGGCGTCGGCCGTGACGGTCGTGCCGTGGATCGACAGGACGCCCTCGTTGATGACCAACGGCGCCCCCCAGGTGATGGCGCTGGCGTTGCTCACGAGGGCCGTGCCGGTGGGACCGACCTGGACGAGGGCATCGACGCCGGTGGTCGGGTTGGGGAAGTCCTCGCCCAGGCCGACCCGCCGGGCGAGGAAGGTGCCGTCGACCACGACCGGGCCCAGGGCCAGGTCGGTGACGGCCAGCTGGGCGCCCTCGGCGATGGTCCACGAGACCTTGCTGATGGCCCAGGTCGGGCCGTCGGTGAGCAGGGTGATCGACCCGGTCACGGTGAGATCGACATCGAGGTTGCTGTTGCCGGGGATGGTGATCTCGGTCGGGGTGGCCAGTGCGTTGGCCTCCTCGACGGCGGCTCTGAGCGAGCAGCGGCCGTCGCCGTCCTCGCAGACGCCGTCGCCCGGGGTGGCGTCGGCGCCGGTGGCCACGGGGTCGACGGTGAAGGCGGCGGGCTCGGAGGGCTCGCAGGCGGTGGCGCCCGTGGCCAGCAGGGCGCTGGCGGCCAGGGCGAGGGCGATGCGCCGGGCTCGGGTGGTCGTCGGGGCGCTCACGCCGAGATCTCCGGCAGCTCGACGGCGCCGACGTC
>DASVEC010000281.1:0-5933 GCA_036380755.1 Iamia sp.
GGCTCGAGCGGCACCTCCTCGTAGCCGGGCTCGTAGACGTGGAGGAGCCCGGTGCGGGTGCTGACGTTGAGGGTGGACCAGCGGGTCCCGTCCCAGCGCAGCTCGGCGTGCTGCGACGACACCGTCCATCGGTCGCCGATGCGCTGGTGCCCGACCCGCACGTCGGCCGTGCGGCTGCGCCCGATGCGCACGACGTGGTCGCGCGCGAACGTCGCGACCCAGGGCGCCGGATCGACCTGCAGGCGGATCGTCACCGCGCCACCACGACCGTCACGTTGTCCATCGTGCCCCGGTCGAGGGCGAGGGTCACGAGGGCGACGGCCGCGGCGCCGACGTCGGGGGTCGCGCAGGCGGCGACGGCGGCGTCCGGGCCGGCCACGTCGGACAGCCCGTCGGAGGCCAGGACCAGGGTCTCGTCGGGGGCGAGGGTGACGGCGAAGACCTCGGGCTCGACCGTAGGGGCGACGCCGAGGGCGCGGGTGACCACGTGACGGCCCCGGTGGCCGATGGCCTCGTCGGGGGCCAGCGCCCCGGTGCGGACCAGGTCGCCGACGAGGTTGTGGTCCCAGGTGATCGACCGGGCCTCGGTCGGCCCGACCCGCCAGGCCGGGGAGTCGCCGACCTGAAGCACGATCCAGCGGCGGTGACCACCGCGGCCGGGGACGGCGACGGCGGCGGTGAGGGTCGTGGCCATGTCGGCGACCTCCGGTCCGGCCGCCCGGCCCGCGTCGACGGCCGTGTTGGCGGCCACCGCGGCCTCGGACAGCACCCGCTCGGCCGTCGCCGCCGTGGGCCGCAGCCCGGCGTCCAGGTGGGCGACGACGACGTCGAGGGCGGTCTGCGCCGCCACCGCGCCGCCGGCGTGACCGCCGACCCCGTCGCACACGACGGCCCACCCCGGACCGGCGGCCCACCGGTCCTGGTTCTCGGGGCGGGGGCCGGGATCGGTGGCGCCGGCGATGGCGGCCGGGGAGGGGACGACACGACGCCAGGGCATCCGCATGCCGCCAGCGTCCCCCGGCCCGGGCGCCGCCGGTAGGGCCACATGTGGCCCCTGGGCCGTCAGGCCTGGGCCAGCTCCGGGGTGAGCCGGTCGACGAACTCGGCGACGTCGGCGACGAGGTCGTGGCGGGCCAGGGCGAAGCCACCGATGACCTCGGCGCCCTTGGCCTCGACCTCCGCGACGAGCTTGTCGAGGGTGTGGCCGGGGTCGACGGCGTAGGTGCAGTAGACGACGGCCTTCTTGCCCGCCAGCGAGGGCAGCTTGCGCAGCTTCTTCTTGCCCGCCGGCTTCTGGCCCATGATCACGATGCCGTCGGTCCAGGTGCCCACGATGACCAGGTCGACGCCGGCGACGGTGGACTCGTCGGCCTCGCCGATCGGCACCGGGGTGGCGTCGACCCGCAGCGCCTTGAGCTCGCTGGCGATGCGGTGGGCCGCCTTCTCGGTCGTGCCGGTGAGGCTGTTGTAGATGATGACGGCCTTCACGGCCCCGTTCTAGCAGCGGGAGCCGGTGCGGCCCAGCACCGCCGCCGTTTCGGCGTGGACCGAAAGGGTATGAGGTGCGTCGTGAGCCCACCGCCGGGTGCCACCGCGGCCAACCCCGACCTGCTCGATGTCTACGTCGGGGCCATGGAGGGCGCCGACCAGGGTCTGAACGACGCCCTCGCCGGCCTGCCCGACCTCCTCGAGGGCTGGAACGCCGGCACCGGAGCCTTCGGCGGGCGCATCGACGTCGGCAAGGTCGTGGCCATCGACGGCGCCGTCGACGAGCTGTCCTACCTCGACCTCTGGGTCGGGCGGGTCGCCGATGCCTTCCGCGACGCCGATCGCATCTGCTCCACCGACGGCTGCCCGGCGGTCCTGCTCGCCTCCGACCTCCAGATCGATGCCGCCGGACCGCCCAGCCTGGCCCGGGCGGTGGCCGAGGGGGAGTACGGCCACCTCTTCGTCGTCGAGCGCGACGGGAGCGACGGCCGCACCCGCGTGGTGCGGCTCACCGTCGACGCCCTGCCCGAGGACATGTCCGAGCTGGAGTGGCAGCTGGTGGTCGAGGAGATGGGTCTCACCGGGGCCGGCGGCCCGCTCCACACCGTCGTCCACGGATGGGGCTCCACGAGCAGCGTCGCAACGGACGCCGGCCTGGCGACGGCCGACCTCTACGACCAGCAGGGCGTCGAGGGGGCGACCGTCCTCGTCGTCGACTGGGACGCGGGCGACGGCCCCAGCGGCATCGAGACGCCGTGGGACTTCGACGACGCCGAGGAGTCGGCCCAGACGACGGGCGACGCCCTGGCCCCGCTGTTCACGGCCATCGCCCGGTCGAACCCCGACGCCGACGTGAACGTCACCGCCCACAGCCTCGGCAACCACGTGGCCAGCCGGGCCCTGTCGCGGATGGACGACCCCTCGTCGCGGTTCTCGGTGAGCTACCTCATGGTCCAGCCCGCCATCCCCGCCGGCGCCGCCACCGACGACACCGAGCACTACGGCGCTCTCGTCGGTCCCCGGGTGCGCGATCTCACCGTCACGGTCAACACGGGCGACGACGCCCTGTTCTGGTACGAGGCCCGGCCCTTCGCCCCCGAGGCCCTGGGCGACGAGGCCGCCGACGGGCCCGGGCTCACCGCGCTCGTCGAGTGGCGCCAGGCCGCCGGGCTCGACACCCAGGTGGTCGATCACAACAGCGACGCCGGCGGTGGCCACCTCGGCCTCTCACCCGACGGCAACCAGGGTCTGGTGCGCTCGCTCACCCAGGAGCAGATCGACGCGCTGAGCGGGTCGTCGGGCCAGGCCGACGTCCGGCGCTGGATCTACGCCACCTACTCCGGCCCCGACTCGCAGGTGGCCGACGTGATCATCGACCACCCGGCGATCGAGGCCTACTTCGCCCGCCGGCAGGAGGCCGGCGTGGCCCCGACCGTCGCCGACGTCGAGTGCATCATCCGCGCCGAGGTCTTCCCGGATCGGGCGGCATGAGCTGGAGGGACGGGTGCGCGCCGCGGCCCCCGGTGGCCGACGGGGCCGAGCCGGTCGACTTCGACTTCGGTGGCGCCGACCAGGTCGGCCCGCGGCTCGAGGCGCTGCGCGCCCACGTGAGCTCGGGTCTGGGAGCCCGGGCCGCGGCCCAGATCCACCTGCGGGACTGGTCGGGCGGGCACCGCCGGGCCTACGACGACCATCGGGGCACCCAGGAGGGCATCCTCTCCGGTGCCGACATCGGCACCGAGCTGGCCCGCCTCCGCACCGCCTGGGACGAAGCCGCCGCTGCCCAGCTGCGGGCCAACACCACCGCCGCCGAGGCGGCTACAGGACCTTCTGCACCACGGTGACGTCGAGCCAGCGGCGGAACTTGCGGCCGACCTCGCGCTCGACGCCGACGACCGCGAAGCCGCAGCGCTGGTGGAGGGCGATCGAGGCCTCGTTGCCGCCGGCGATGCGGCCGATCACGGTGTGGAAGCCCCGCTGCTCGGCCGCCTCGACGAGCGCCTCCAGCACCGCCCGGCCCACGCCCTGGCCCTGATGGTCGGGGGCGACGTAGACGGAGTCCTCGACCGTGGTCGAGTAGGCGGGGCGGTCGCGGTAGGCCGACAGCGACCCGAAGCCGAGCACCTCGTCGCCCTCGACGGCGACCATCACGGCGTGGGCACCGGAGCGGTCGGTGAGCCAGCGGCGCTGGTCCTCGGCGCTGCGCGGCCGGAGGTCGAAGGTGGCCGTGCCCTCCAGGACCTCGCGGTTGTAGATGGCCCGGATCCCCTCGCCGTCCTCCAGCGTCGCCAGCCGCACATCCATCCGAGCGAGCGTACGCAGGCCCTCATCCCGAACCGGCGATCAGATCGGACGGTTACCCGTCCGATCTGATCACCGGTTCGCCGGGACGTGGGCGGGCTCGGAGTCGGGGGTGGGCTCGAGGACGGAGAGCTCGCCGGTCAGGGCCTCGAGGCGGGCCCAGGAGGCGACCTCCTCGTCGGCGGTCAGCAGCACGACCTGGGGGCTGCCCGCCGAGCGGGCCATCAGCTCGAGGAGGGCGGGCTTGAGGCCGGGGTCGAGGGCGGTGAAGGGCTCGTCGATGACGAGGGGGAAGGTCTCGCCCAGATCGCCGAGGGTGCGGGCCCGGGCCATGCGGGCGAGGAGGGCGTGGGCCATCTCGGAGGCCAGGTCGTCGTGGTCGCCGGGGGCGCTCGACGACATCACGCCGAGGTTGCGCACGTCGGCCCGGAGCCGGGCGGCCACCGCGATCTCGGCGTGGTGCTCCATGGCCCAGTCGACGCTGACGTCGCCGGCCAGCTCGAACCACTGGGCCGCGGCCAGGCGGTGGTCGGCGGCGGCGGCGAGGAGGCGACGGCGGGCCTGGTCGCCCGAGACCAGGCCGTCGATGCGGGCGACGTGGAAGCCGAGGTACGACTCGGCGCCGGCGGCGTCGAGGGCCTCGCGCTCGGCCCGCTCGGCCTTGGCCGCCCGGTTCCGGTAGACGAAGGCGGCGCCGAGGGCGGCGGCGGTGATGACCACCAGGGGCACCGCCAGCAGCGGCATGAACATGATGGCGGGGGCGCTCCCGACGATGCCGAGGGCGGTGACGATGCGGGCCATGCGGCTGATCCGGTTGAGCTTCTCGAGCGCCTCCTCGAGCCGGGCGTGGCGCCGCTCGATGCGATCGATGATCTCGGCGTCCTCGGGGGCCGTGCCGGCGGCGGTGGACTCGGCCTGGAGGGCCTCGTCGGTGACGCGCACCCGGGCGGCGGTGGCCCACAGGTCGGTCTGGTCGGCCTCGGCGAGCCGCTGGACCACGACGTCGGCGTGGGCCTGGGTGGCGAGGTCAGCCCTCGTGACCTTGAGCGCCCGGCGGGCACCGGCCATGTCGATGCCGTGGTGGGAGTAGAGGTCGACCCCGCCGTCGGCGTCGGGTGGGGTGATGTCGCGGGACTGGTCGACGTCGACCAGCCGGGGCCGGCCGTTGGTGGGCCGGAACACGGCCAGGTGCCGGCCGTCGTCGGTCGTCAGCTCGACGTGGACCCCGGGTCGGCTGGCGCCCAGGGCGCCCAGCAGCTCGCCGGCGAGGCTCTCGCGCTCGAGCTGGCCGACGCCGGTGATCACGGTCAGCTTGGGATGGAGGTCGAGGGCGATCGTGTGGCGTCCTGCCTCGATCACCATCCTGCTCATGCGCACCCGGCGCCTGTCGGCAGCCTCACCAGCGAATTGAGCCGATCGGCCTATGTCACGGAGGGCGGTCGGTGGGCCCGGCGGCAGCCCCGGGGGCTCGGGGGTGAGCGCCAGCCCGAGCCGGCTCCGCTCGGAAGCAGTGTCGGCGGAGCCGACGCCTTCAGGGCGGCGGGTGGGGTCGGAGGACGTCGCTTCGGCGGGAGTGGCCGGGCGCCACCGAGCCTGGCGACAGGGGAGACCCACCGACCTGGCTTCGGGGGGTGGTCGCGCCGACGATGGTGACGTCCCCAACCAGGTTGGGGAGTGGGTGGGGGCCGCGCCTAGGATGACCGCTCGGTCTCCCAGGCCCTGCCCGGGTGCACCAAGCCTCCTTAGCTCAGTCGGCAGAGCGTTTCCATGGTAAGGAAGAGGCCGAGGGTTCGATTCCCTCAGGAGGCTCTCAAAGGTCGTCCCGGCCCAGGTCGGGCGGCCCGCCGTCCCAGGCGACGTAGCTCAGTTGGTAAGAGCACTCGGCTCATAATCGAGGGGTCGTCGGTTCGAGCCCGACCGTCGCCACCAAGCACCAGATCTCCATCACCGAAGCGGCCGGGCACAGCGCCCGGCCCCGTCCCGCGCCGAGGAGGCACGCCAGCATGGCCAAGGAGAAGTTCGAGCGGACCAAGCCGCACTTGAACATCGGGACGATGGGTCACATCGACCATGGCAAGACGACGTTGACGGCGGCGATCACCAAGACGTTGCATGAGGCGGATCCGACGACGGCGTTCACGCCG
>DASVEC010000282.1:0-3366 GCA_036380755.1 Iamia sp.
GGCTCGTTCCACGAGCTCGACATGCTCGCCCGCCATCGCAACCCGGCGATCCCCGAGCGTCCGCTCACCGACGGCGTCATCACGGGATGGGGCACCGTCGACGGCCGCAAGGTCTTCGTCTTCAGCCAGGACTTCACCCTCTTCGGGGGTGCGCTGGGCGAGGTCTTCGCCGAGAAGATCCACAAGGTGATGGACCTGGCCCTCAAGGTCGGCGCCCCGGTGATTGGTCTCAACGACGGCGCCGGCGCCCGCATCCAGGAGGGGCCGGTCAGCCTGGCCTCCTACGGCGGGATCTTCTACCGCAACGTCAAGGCCTCCGGCGTCACCCCGCAGATCAGCGTGATCATGGGCCCGTGCGCCGGCGGCGCCGTCTACAGCCCGGCCATGACCGACTTCGTGTTCATGGTCGAGGACACCTCGTACATGTTCATCACCGGCCCCGACGTGGTGAAGACCGTGACCGGCGAGGACGTGACCCAGCAGGAGCTGGGCGGCGCCCACGCCCACTCGGCCAAGTCCGGTGTCGCCGCCTTCACCGCCGCCGACGACCGGGCCGTGCTCGACGACGTCCGCTACCTGCTCAGCTTCCTCCCCGCCAACAACATGGAGGAGGCGCCCCGGGCGGTGCCCACCGACGACCCCGACCGGAGCTGCGACGAGCTGACGGGGATGATCCCCGACAGCCCCAACCAGCCCTACGACATGCGCAAGGTCATCGAGGTCATCGTCGACGACGAGGACTACGTCGAGTACTTCGCGGCGTGGGCGCAGTCGATCACGTGCGGCTTCGCCCGCATCGACGGCCAGCCCGTCGGCATCGTCGGCAACAACCCGATGTTCTACGCCGGCGTCCTCGACATCGACTCGTCCGAGAAGGCGGCCCGCTTCGTCCGGGTGTGCGACTCGTTCAACATCCCGCTCGTCACCTTCGTCGACGTGCCCGGCTTCCTGCCCGGTGTGGGCCAGGAGCACGGCGGCATCATCCGCCACGGCGCCAAGCTGCTCTACGCCTACTGCGAGGCCACCGTGCCCCGCATCCAGGTCATCACCCGCAAGGCCTACGGCGGCGCCTACGTGGTGATGAACTCGAAGTCGATCGGGGCCGACCTGGCCTTCGCCTGGCCCAACGCCGAGCTCGCCGTCATGGGCGCCACCGGCGCCGTCGAGATCCTGAACCGCACCGAGATCAACGCCGCCGCCGACCCCGAGGCCCGCAAGGCCGAGCTGGTCGACGACTACAGCGAGATGTGGTGCAACCCGTACGTGGCCGCCGAGCGGGGCTACGTCGACGACGTCATCGATCCGGCCGACACCCGCCGCAAGCTGGTGGCCGGGCTGGCCCTCCTGCGCTCCAAGCGCGAGGAGCTCCCGCCCCGCAAGCACGGGAACATGCCACTGTGAAGGTCTCTCCGGACCCCACCGAGGAGGAGGCCGTCGCCATCGTCGCCGCCCTCGAGGCGGCCTGGCCCAAGGCCGTCGTGGTCGAGGACGCCGCCGCCCAGCGCTGGCGCTGGAGCGGCCGCTGGTGGTCCAAGCCCGTCCCCCTCAGCCGCCGCCGGCCCTGGTAGTCGAGGTACTCCGAACGCCTCTGCTCACGAGTGTGGGCGCCGTGAGCGCCCTCCGTTCGGTGCTCGCCATGGCTCCGGCCGTTGGTGGCTCGCTGCGCTCGCGTCCGGATCGGCCTCCGCTGCTGCGCTCCGCTGCGGAGGACGCTCACGGCACCTGGTGTGATCCGGCCCCCACCTCGTGGGTGCTGGCGCCCGGAGTCGATGAACCCGTCTCGTCGAGCGCACCCGGCGGGGGCTGGTCGGTCGCGGTTCAGACCGGGCAGGTGGTGGGGTCGAGGGGGCCGTCGAGGCGGTAGACGGCGTGCGGGCCCTCGCGGACGATCAGGTGGGCGGCCGGGTCGCCGTCGAAGACCCCGGGGGGCGGGATCGCCAACGGCAGGAAGCCCCACCGGCTGATCACGACGATGTCGTGGTCGCCCCCGATGTGCGTGCGCCACCGCGTGCAGTCGGTGCCGGGCCCGGTGGGGTTCGTGCCCACCTCGACGTCGTTCGACAGGTCGAGGCCGAACAGCGGGTACGTCTCGACCGACCCGAAGATGACGACGCGCTCGTGGCTCACGTCGCGCAGGGCGACGGGGATGGCGTCGGTCGGGGGCAGGCCGGCGGAGACGTAGCGCCCGTCCTCGTGGGCGGCCTGCAACGGCCAGCCGACGCCGATGGCGAGCAGCACGACGGCGACGGCGACCACCCGCGGGGCCACCCGTCGCGACAGCGCCACCGCCCCCGCCGCCACCAGCGCGCCCACGCCGAGGAAGACGGCGGCCTCGGGGGTGGCGCCCGGCCACGCCGTGATCCGCTCGACGTTGTCGGCCGTGGCCCCGACGATCACCAGCGCGGTGGCCGCCACGCCGACGATGGCGCGGCTTCGTGGCCCCGCCCGCAGGGCCAGCGGGACCAGGACGACGCCCAGCAGGAGCGTGGGCGAGAGGTACCTCAGGTTGAAGGCGAAGCTGACCCCTGCCGTCAGCGGGGTGGCGATGTGCCCGGCCACCCCGGCCAGCACGAGCAGGCCGGCGACACGCTCGACCGCCGGCCGGCCGCGCCGCAGCACCAGGCTGGCGCCCACCGCGGCCAGGGCCAGCACCAGCGGCCACGCCGGGCCGAGGGCCTGGTGGAACCCCGGCCGATAGAGCGTGTCCCAGGTCGTGCGATCGAGGTCACGGGCGGCGAGGAGGGAGTCGCCCTGCCCCTCGACCGTGACCCGGTCGAAGAGGCCCGGGACGGCGAACCAGGGCAGCGGGCTCCCCGCCAGGACCCAGTTGCGGATGAACCAGAAGCTGCCCAGCGCGGCCACCGCGCCCAGCCACCACGCGGCCGGCCGCCCGCCCCGGCGGGCGTAGGCCGCCGCCGCCACCCCGACGACGAGGACCGCCACCGGCACGACGAACGTCACCTTGGAGCCGAGGGCGAGCCCGGCGGCGGCACCGGCCACGGCGAGCGGCGCCGGCCGCAGGTCGGACTCCAGCACGAGGGCCACCGCGGCGAGGAGGAGGGCGGAGCAGGCGATGTCGGTCGACATCTGGCCGGGCTGGGTGGCGGCGAGGAACGGAGCGCCCAGCACGACCGCGGCCGCGCCCAGCGCGGCCGGGCCCGCCCCCCGGCGCTCGCCGATGCACCACGCGGCCAGCAGGGCCAGCGCCAGCCAGCCCAGGTTGAGCAGGGGCGACAGCCAGTCCCGGTCGAAGGCGAGGAAGCCGAGGGCGTGGATCAGCTGGCCGTCGAGCGGGAACCACCGGGCCGCCTCGTAGCCGACGCCGTCGAGGTGGCCCAGCGCGCCGTCCTGGGCGAAGCGGGCGGC